>CAYHSI010000273.1:0-2976 GCA_964359225.1 uncultured Anaerolineaceae bacterium | reverse complement strand
CGATCGATTTAAGGTGGAGCTTTTTGGTGGTCAGCAGGGGGAAACCGGCCTGCAGGTCGAACCGCATTTGATAGCCAAAGGTGGAAAGGGTACCGGTGCCCGTCCGATCCCCCCGCTCCACACCGTGCTGGAGGACATAACTCATCAGTTCTAGGTACTGCCGCATGGATTGGCTTTCCGCTCGCGTTTCAAGGATTGCTGAGGGTCAAACGAAGATTGTGCCCCGAACGTGCGAAGTCTAGCACAGCTCCCTGGCCCAGGGAGGATCAGGCGACGGCCGCCCCCGATCCGCGCTAGGATGCCGATGCCGAGGGTAGACCCCAAGTGAGATTGTTCTGGCTCGGACTGATCTGGCTGGCGGGGATTATCGTCGGCAAGGCCAGCGGACTCTCCGCCTGGATCTACCTGCTCGGGGCCGGGCTCGGCCTGGCCTGCTGGCTGCTGGCTCAGGATTGGCTGCGCAGGATGGGGCCGGGGATCCTGATTTTCTCTCTCGGAGCGTTCCGCTACGCGCTGGCGGTTCCCGTCTTAGACGACACCCGGCTCGCCTTCCACAACGATTCGCTTCGACCCGTCACCCTCACCGGAATCGTCTCGGACTTCCCCGATGTGCGCGACCGCTATGTTGGATTGCGGCTCACCGCGGAGAGCGTCCAGTATTCCGCAACCAGCGGAACGCAGCCGGTCAGCGGGGCCGCCCTGGTGCAGGCCAGCCGCTTTGGATCCTATTCGTATGGGGACCGAGTCCGGGCCACCGGATTCTTAGAGACACCCCAGGAGACTGAGGAGTTCTCTTATCGTGACTACTTGGCCCGGCAAGGTATTCACAGCCTGATGGCGGAGGCCGCGGTTGTCCGGGTTGGTGGGCGGCAAGCCAGTCCGGTCCTTCAGATCATTTTCGACCTGCGCCAGCGGGCGTTCGAAACTGTGCACGCGCTCTTCCCCGATCCGGAGGCCTCGTTGATGGCCGGCATCCTGCTCGGAATTGAGAGCGGCATCGATGACGAGGTCAGACAGGCCTTCAACGACACCGGCACGACTCACATCATTGCCATCTCCGGTTTCAACCTCACCGTGCTGGCCGGGTTGGTAATTTCCTTGTTCGGCCGCTGGCTAGGGATGCGCCGCGGGGCGGTGGCCGCTGTGTTTGCCATTCTGTTGTACACGCTGCTGGTCGGGGCCGATGCCGCCGTCGTGCGGGCGGCGATCATGGGCGGCCTTGCGCTGCTGGCCCGTTATCTCGGCCGCCAGGCCCATGCTCTGGCATCCCTGTCGGCGGCCGCAGGTGCGATGAGCCTGCTGAGCCCCCAGGTCCTCTGGGACGTCGGTTTCCAACTCTCGTTCGCAGCTACCTTGGGCCTGGTGCTCTACGCTGATCCGATCAAACACGGCTTCGTGCAGCTCGCTTCACGTTGGGTCCAGCCGGAACGGGCGGCGCAGTGGGCGGGACCGGTCGGCGAATACCTGCTTTTCACATTGGCGGCCCAGCTGACAACGCTTCCGCTCACCGCCCTTCATTTTCGCCGACTGTCCTTGGTGTCGCTGATCGCCAATCCGGTCGTGCTCCCTGCCCAACCCCCGCTCATGATGTTGGGCGGGCTGGCCGTGCTCGCCGGATTGATCTCGCGGCCGATCGGCCAGTTGCTGGCGTTCGTGGCCTGGCCGTTTCCGGCCTTCACTGTGCGGGCGGTGAGCCTCTTCGCTGGCTTCCCCGGGGCAGCGATCGACTTGAATCCGGTTGCACTCCCGACCGTAGTTGCACTCTATGCCGCGCTCTTCGGAATCACCGCCTGGGCCGCCCTCCCAGCGGAGCGGAGGTTGATTCTGCCCAGACCATCTGCGGCGGCCTTGGTCGTGGCACTGGCAGTCGTCACCGGTCTCATCTGGCGGGCTGCCTCTGACCGGCCAGGTGGATTGCTACGAATCACGACGTTTGAGAACGGAGGCAGTCTGATCGAAACACCTTCCGGCCGGTTCTTGTTGCTGAATGGTGGGAACTCTCCGACCGCCTTGGCCCACGAACTCGGGCGTCGGCTTCCGCTCTTCCGGCGAGAGATTGATTGGTTGCTGGTGACTGATGTGAGTGATGCGCAGATACGCGGGTTGGTCGGCCTATCCGGGCGGGTACACGTTCGGGAGGCCTTGCTGCCGGAAGCCACAGTCGGTCCGGGCCTGGACCGACTGATTGCCGACCTGGCCGAGGCCGGTGTTCCGCGATTCTCGGCAGCTGCCGGCCAGGCGCTCAAGCTTGGCGACGACATCCGGCTCGAAGTTCTGCTCGCCTCAGAACGGGCTGTCCTGCTGCAGCTCGTCCATGGAAACTCCATTGTGGTGTTGGTCCCGGGGGACGATGCTGCCCTCCAGACCCCCTGGCTCCACTCTGGGGCCGTCACGGCCTGGATTCTGAGCAATGACTCGACCCTGAACTCACTCGAATTCGTTGGATCACCCATCGTGATCCTTCCGGGCCACAGACCAACCGAGACCATCGGCGAGACAATCCGGCTGCTGCCCGGCTCAGAGCTTGGCTGGGTAGAACTGGCGACCGATGGAAATCGGCTCTGGGCCTGGAGCGAGCGCCGGGCCGCCCGATAATTCTCAGACTCTCCTCGCATCTCCGCTCTAGAACATCCATTCTTATCCCTCCCAATCCGGCCAGCCCTTGTCAAAGCGCATCCTCGCCTTGAACAAAGGCGGCGAAGCTGTATGGCGACTGAAAGGTCACCCGCGACCCCCCGGCTGTAAGATCAGGCCGGATAAACGGAACAGTTGGGCGTTCGCCCGGCTACCGTTGGGTCCGCCTAAGGAGAGTTTCGGGAGGTATCGCGCCACATGCAGGAAAATGGCAAGCCACAAATCGAAGGCCTGACCGGTCGCGTGCTCATCGCCGACGACGACGCCCAGTTCCGGTCGATGCTCGTTCGCCGAGCCACCAAGATGGGTCTCTCGGTCTTGGAGGTCGAGGACGGCGAACAG
>CAYHSI010000272.1:0-2989 GCA_964359225.1 uncultured Anaerolineaceae bacterium | reverse complement strand
ACCAGGTCGAGGGCGGCCTTGACCCCGGGTACCCCGAAGCGCGAGCTTAGGAGTTCGTTCGGTTCGACCAGCCGCGCCTGAATTTCCCTGGCCTGCTCCCAATTGCCGCGCTGGAAAGCAACCAGCAATTCATGGATCTGGTTCCCCGCGAGATTTCCGAGAGCGGGAACGCATCCGACCGCCCCAACTATCAGCGCGCCGAGCAACAGCCCGGCGGATCCGACCAGCACTTGGAAATCTTCTGGCGTCTGAGACACCAGCGACGTAATCTTGGCCAGGCTGCCCCCGCTCTCCTTGATTCCGATCACCTTCGGGTGGGTCGCCAGTTCCCCGACTACCTCGAGCGGCAGGTCGAGGTGGGTGTAGATCGGCACGCTGTAAAGGATGACCGGGAGGCTCGAGGCCTCGGCGATGGAGCGGTAATGTGCCAGCAATCCGGCCGGCCCGATGCTGGGGGCGAAATAACTCGGTGTGACGACGATCACTGCATCGGCTCCGGCCTCCGCCATCCGATTGACCAACCTGACCGTCTCGCGAGTTGACTCCAGGCCTGCACCGGCGATCAGCAGCTTTTCGCTCGGGATGGCAGACCGGACCGCTCGAACCAGCTCAACCCGCTCATCGGCAGAGAGCGAAACCGACTCTCCGGTCGAGCCGGCCACGACATATCCGTCGAGCGGCCAAGTGTTCCAACGGGTCAGATTGGATCTTAACTTGTCGAAATCGATCGATTCGTCAGAGTCGAAGGGGGTCGGGATCGGAGGGAAGATACCGTTCAGCGAAATCAAGGATCGGGCGGGGCTCCGCTGGTTGGGCAGCTCAGACGCCGACCAGGATCACCCGGGCCGGCGCGCCATCACTTCCGATAAGCTTGAGCGGCAGGCAGTAAATCGTATAGCGACCTCGAGCCACCGCGGCCAGGTTCAATCCCTCGACAATCACCACCCCGGCCTCCAGCAAGATGCGATGGGTCGGCGCTCCATCTCCGAACGGTGCCACCGAAAGATAGTCGACGCCGACCAACCGGACCCCCTTGCGAACCAACCATTCGGCCCCGCTGGAATCAACGGCGACAAAATCACGCCGAAACTTGCGCTCACCCTTGGTCCAGAATTCGGAGTTGCGAGTCTTGAACAACAGCCGCCGAGTGCGGGGTGGGATCCCGGCGCCTTCTAGAGTGGAGGCGTTCAAGACTTCCGCTCGCTTCAACTCAATGACGTAGGCCCGCCCGATCATTGACTTGAGTGGAATTGCTTCCACACCGCGTCCTCCGGGGATGAAGTGCAGCGGAGCATCGATGTGAGTGCCTACATGCACACCGGCCTCAAATCGCGAGACGTTGGCATGGGCCCCGGCATCCATCGACTGGACCCGTTCGAGCCGCACCGGCGCTTCTCCGGGCCAGACCGGGATCTCAGGCGAGATGCCGACCGAGACATCGTAGATCCGCATGGACGGCGGCCGATTATAGAGTCGATCCCAACAGAATGCGAACCGGGTCTTTCCCGCGACTATAATCGGCTCATGCTCACCAATTGGCAGGCGATCGATCGCGCAATTGATGACCGGCTCGAGAACACCCTAGGCGAGCTGGGCAAGCTGTGCGCTCAGCCGAGTGTCTCGGCCCAGGGATTGGGGATGGTGGAATGTGCCGAGCTGGTGGCCGAGATGCTGCGGGCCAGAGGCTTCGACACCAAAGTCATGGCGACCGACGGACAGCCTGTCGTCTTTGGCGAACGGTCTGGCCGGGGCGACCGAACCTTGCTGCTGTACAACCACTATGACGTGCAGCCCCCGGAACCGCTGGATTTGTGGATCACACCTCCTTTCGAAGCGAGCCGACGCGACGGCCAGCTGTTTGCCCGCGGGGTGAGCGATGACAAGGGCCATTTCCAGTGCCGGCTCGCAGCCCTGGACGCTTTCCTGGAAGTTGAAGGGGAGCTGCCGTGTACGGTCAAGTTCGTCGTCGAAGGTGAGGAGGAGGTCGGGAGCGTCCATCTGCCTGAGTTCGTCAAACGCCATTCCGGGCTGCTGGCGGCCGACGCTTGCCTATGGGAGTTTGGCGAGATCAATCACGAAGGTACGCCCGTTCAAGATGCCGGTATGCGCGGCATCTGCTATGTCGAACTCAGCGTGGAGACGGCATCCCTCGACTCGCACTCGGGCACGAGCGGCTCGATCTTCCCCAACGCGGCCTGGCGGCTGGTCTGGGCGCTCCGGACCCTCAAAGGGTCGGACGAGATGATCCGGCTACCCGGCTTTTACGATCGGGTGGTGCCGCCGACCGAACGCGATCTGTCGCTGTTGGAGCAGATCCCCGACCCGAGTGACCATTTTCGGGAGTTCTATGGGATCAAGCGATTCCTTAAAGGAATCGAAGGAGGCCTGGATCTGCTGCGGGAGCAGGTATTCGTCCCGACTTGTACGATTTGCGGGCTGACGGCCGGTTATCAGGGGCCGGGGAGCAAGACTGTCCTCCCCGCCCGGGCCAGCGCCAAGGTTGATTTTCGGCTAGTACCGGATCAGCGGCCCAGCGATGTATTGGAGCAGCTGCGGGCCCACCTGGACGCCGAGGGCTTTCCGGAGGTCGAGATCCTCGAGTTAGGCAGCGAACCGCCCGCCCGCACGGATCCGGACGATCCGTTTTTGCAGCTCGTCGTAAACTCGGCAGTCGAGGTCTATGGTGTCCCCCAGTTGATCAGCCCGATGGTGGGCGGCTCCGGCCCGAATCACGCGTTCATCCACGGGCTTGGCATCCCGGTGGCGACCGCCGGTCTCGGCTACCCCGGCTCCAACGTCCATGCCCCGAATGAGAACATCATCATTGATTACTTCGTCCGGGGGGCACGCCACACCGCCAGAGTCCTCGGTTATTTCGGCGCGGGGCTGACCCTTCCGTAGCCGAGCGGGCACATCTATAATCGATCCGGTATCCTCGGGGCGTAGCGCAGCCCGGTTAGCGCACCTGCATGGGGTGCAGGGGGTCGGC
>CAYHSI010000271.1:1573-3025 GCA_964359225.1 uncultured Anaerolineaceae bacterium | reverse complement strand
CGGCCCGACCGGTCCGATCATGGGTGCTGCCGCTGGCGGCGATTCTCTTGGTGGCGGATATCACCGCGCGCCGGCTGGTCATTGGAAGGTCAGAACTGCTAAGGGGCTGGACCGTGGTCCGCAGTCGTCTGCGATGGATCGGGCCGCCGCGCGAGCCTGCCCTGGAGCGGTTGCCGCGAGTGAGCGCCCTTTTGGCGGCCAAAGAGCGAGCGGCCCGGCCGCGGCCCCTGATCGATTTCCCCGCTCCGCCGGCACCGGGTGAGCCGGTGCAAGTCAGTTCCACAAGCGGCGCAGATTCGGAGGCAGAAACCATGGAGGAACCCGACCCGCTGGAGCCTTCCCCTACGCCGTCGGAGCAGCAACCGGAGCGAGGCACGACCGCTGCCAGATTGCTGGCGCTCAAGCGGGACAAACACCGATCCGATGACTAAGCTGGCTCTGGGGAATTGCTGAGCGATGGAGGGATCGCGCAGCTTGCTGAGGATCCGGATCCATTGGGAATCGTCCTCAGCAGACTGATGTCTGTTGCTTGGCCCCAGAAGACGGCCCAGAGGTGCCGGGTCCTGCCAAGCCCCTAGTTGAGGGTTCAGGTCCGCCGTCCCCTCCTGGGTAAGGAGCATCGAGGTCCCAATCGGCGCGATCCGCAGGCAGAGGTCGCCCAGCCGGCCCTAGGGCGTGGGGGATGGTGTGGGGGTCGGGACCAGGGTCGCGGTGGGATGGATCTCCGCAGCCGGCGGGCTGAAAAGCACATCGGTGTACCCCAGCGTTCTCAGCAGGCCGTATAGATAGCTCTCCGCGTTCACCCGCGCCTGCTTGAGGATACCGTCCTCCACCGCCGTGTCACGGATGGCGGCCTCCGCCGCCCGCCGGGCTTCCGCCTCCAATTGGAGATTTCCTCGCGTCAGGAGCCCGGTGTCCCGATCGTAGACGTAGGACTTGTCGTTGTCGAGAGTGGCGACAAAGACTTCAGGGTCGGGCAGAGTGACATACACCCTGCCGAGATCGTCGAACTCGATGTCGCTTGGCTGCAGCCTCTCTAGATCGACCCCTGCGATCACAATCCCATGTGCAACCAGGAGGAGCCGGTCTCCGAATAGAAATCCAAAGGGCCCTTGGCCAGTCTCGGCGGTGATTACGCGCTCCACCGTGTACTGGATTGTCTCCAGGCGGGCCAGTGCGCGAACCTCACGCACGATCGCGACCGGGTCCGGGCGGATGGTCGGAGTCGAGTGAAGGATCTGGGCCACCTGGGTCCCGACTTGCTCGGAGAGAGATTGGACCGGCGAGGCAGCTGAGCGAACCGCAGTCACGACGAAGACCGCCCCAAGCGCCAGGATCAGGAGCGCGGTTGCGGCGAACGCATATACCCAACGCGTTTTCATGAGCCGCATTCTAGCACCACGAACGGGGCCTATGCCCGGTACCCGGGAGGAGGCAGCCGAGGGTGAAGTC
>CAYHSI010000271.1:0-1473 GCA_964359225.1 uncultured Anaerolineaceae bacterium | reverse complement strand
CCACCCTTGAGGCCGAGCTGCAGGAAGCCCGGGCCGAGGCTACCGCCGGGGCCGGCGCGGCCACCGCCCCAGCCGATGGCGCCGGGCAAGCAATTCTCCTGGAGGAGGACTTTGAAGGCGAAACGAGCGGCTTCCTACTCGGCGACGGCGCCTCGCTTCGAGATGGTGGATTGTTTCTCGGGCCGTACGAGGAATGCGCCAACGATGTGGCCCACTTCGACCAGCCGGTCGGCTGCATGGTGGTGTGCGAGGCCTGCGGCAGCAGACTTTCCAATTACCACCTGAGGATCAGCTTCGCCTTTGAAGACGGCCTTTCGGATCGCGAGTTTGGAGTGATCCTGCGCCTGGTTGACCAGGACGTGGATGGCCTGCTCGATCGGGAAGATTACTTGCTCGCCCTCGGTTTCAACATTTTCGAGAACAGCTGGAACCTGTACCTGCACGAACCGGACAAGCTGGAGCCCTGGCGAGTGGTCTCCAGCGGCCAGGCCGGATACCTCCAGCCCGGACGGCAGAATGTGTTGGAGGTCGGCGTGACCGATGGTGGTCGGTTGATGGAAATCAACCTAAACGAACGGTTCTTGGAATTGCTGACCGGCGGCGACGCAGATCCGGGCCAGCGTCCGGTCTCCCCGTGGCTTGAGGCCGGGGCAGTTGGCTTGATCGGGCTGGGCCGAGGGGTTCAGGCCCGATTCGATGACTTCAGCCTCGAGGCGTCGCCGTAGGCCCGCGTCTCGGGCGCGAATGCTTCCATCTGCTGGCCTCCCTCTGGGATCCGCCTCCGAAGGGCGGGAAATGCGGAGTGCGATGACTCCCGAGCGCGGTCAAGCGGCGTGGACCTGGCTGGCCCTGCGCGCAACTTAGCCACAGGCGCTTGACCGATTGTTCATCGCTGGCCTGCGGATTCGGACCGCGGAGATATCGGGGAGAAGCAAGATGGAGCTCTACCTAGTGCAGCATGCCGCATCGAAGCCCGAACACGAAGATCCCGACCGATCACTGACCGTGGCTGGTGCCGCGGTGGCGCGCCGAATGGCCGAGTGGGCGGCTCAGGTGGGAGTCGGAATTGCCAATATTCGCCACAGCGGGAAGACTCGCGCCGCGCAGACGGCTTCCATTCTTGGAGAGTCGCTCGCTCCCAAGGCAGGCGTCCAAGCCGTGCCAGGGATCAACCCGCTCGACGATCCCGCCCCACTCGCGGCCGAGCTGCGGTCGCAGGACGAGCCACTCATGCTGGTCGGGCACCTGCCCTTTCTAAGCCGGTTGACGGGTTCGCTACTCGCCAACGATCCTGAGCGTCAGGTGGTCCGGTTCGAGAACGCGGGCATCGTGTGCCTGCAGCGTACTGAAGGGGAGTGGTCCCTCAGCTGGGTGATGCTGCCTCGTTTGCTTGACACCCCCCCCAATTGATTTGGATGGCTCGTCCGCAACCTAAGCTCGCCGGAATCCAGGACGATGTGGTGGGATGCCGGG
>CAYHSI010000270.1:0-3040 GCA_964359225.1 uncultured Anaerolineaceae bacterium | reverse complement strand
AGGTGGGGTAGGTTGATGATGCTTACCTTCACACCGTCGATGACTTCTGTGACTCGCGCCATATAGCACTCGCCGAAATCAACCCCGGAGATCGTTGTGGCAAGTTCGATCCTCAGAGGAGGAACACCCATTCGGACGATGCTCTCCGGTTTGAGAAAGAGTTCAGTGGTGAGTTCGGGGACGTCGAAGCCGAATTGCTTCAGTGCGGAAATGATCCGCTGGGCATTCTTGGCGTGGGATCCAATCCAGATGTCCATATCCTCGGTGGCCCGGGGATATCCATGGTAGGCGACAGCATAGCCGCCAACGAGGAGATACTCGACGCCCTCAGCGTCGAGCAATCTCAAGAAGTCTTTGAAGTCTGGAGGCAGCCCGATGTCCATAGTTCATCCGGCGGAGTTGCTCGACATGACGCAACCGGGCTTCAGCGGACTGGGCATGCCAGAAGGCGAGAGTCTCCGCATCGTCGAAGGAATGGCCTACCGAAATCTTGCTCTTATCGATCCTAAAGGGCGAACCAGAGTCTTCCATTGTGGTGATTCTACTCCGACCGGCGAGAGGGGCAATCTAGTGGCGCCTCTCAACTATTGAATCTACGCACAATCTTCCCCATATCCCCCGCGAGGGGGTTTTATTTAGCAAATTGGCGCCGTTTTGCCCATCATGCGGCATCATGCGTCACAGCTGGCGTGTATATCTGCTGAATAGGGTTGTTCTGTGACTTTGTCACCTCACTAGGGCCCGCCGAGTTGGAGCCGGCCCACAGATTGTCAAAACCCACTCAGGCGATTCCCATGGGCAGCTCACCCTCCGCAAAGCTGCTCGACAGGACCCGGACGATCCTACGCTGCAAGCATTACGCCCATAGCACCGAACAGCAGTACCTTTCTTGGATCCGACGGTTCATTCTCTTCCATTCCTCTATCCCACCGTCTTGGAGACGCCGCTAGATTTCCCCATCGACGCGGTCCGTGCTCAGCGCCCAATCCATGTCCTTACTCTCCTCTCCAGGACAGAAGTTCGCCAGATACTGAGCTGCCTGACCGGCCTCCGCCGCGGGGATCGAATTGTGGACCTCATTGTCCCGGTCAATCGTCAGCAGCTCGGTGCTGGCACCGGGAACCCGGACGAAAGCATACTCCGATCGAAGCGAGGCTCAAAGCGTGTCGATGTACGAGCCGAGTTCGGCCTTCAAGTCTCCGTTCTCTCGGATGAGGCCGAACTCGGTGCTGAACCAGGCCAGGCGCTTGATGTCCTCCCGCTTTTTCTTCCGGTTCCCGGCCCGCTGAAAGGCCGGTGCGAACATTTCTTGGAGTTCGGTGTAGCGCGGCAGCACCATGAACGGCAGGTGGCCGAAGATGTCGTGAAACATGTCTGGCTCCGGAGTGAAATCCAGTTCGTGCCATCCCCGCATGTAATCTGTGATCAGAAACTCTTTCCGGGCGAAGGCCTGATACCAGGGCTGGGCGTCCGAATAGCGGATCAAGGTTCGCACGGTCTTCCAACCCGTTCGGGGCGCGATCCTGCGATTCAGGAAGTGGAGCGAGGGGATCCGATCCAGCGGCAGAGCCAGGATCTCGAAACCATCCAGGTACTCCTCACAGGCATAGCGCTGGGCCCGCGGGAGTTGGCGACGAGAGAGGGTCGACCAGATACGATGTTGGTCCACCGTGAAGCGCATCCCTTTTCCTCCTTAACACAGTCTCCGCAAAGAAACAAAAAGCCACGGGGCTGGAATTCACCCGTGGCTTGATCGCGTCCTAACTGGTGGTGCCGACTAGCTACTTCTCAAGCAGGGCCTCCAACCACGTCTGCCGCCTCTCGGCGGCTGTATCCGTACGAATAGTAGGAATCGGTGTTCAGGCGGAAAACCCAGCAGCTGCGTACAGTGCGGAAGTGCATCATCTCATAACGATATCACGAGTTAGGGGAGCCCTCAAGATGCGCGCGGCTCGGGTCAGCTTCGAATCCGCTCGCCTTTGCGGATCCGGGAGAAGGACAGCTGGCTACGGCGCCCAACCCTGAACAGTGGCCTCGATGCCCTCCAGAGGAATCGCCTGGCAGGTCTCAGGATTGATCAGCGCCGGGGTGGTCTCGGAGTCGGGGACGTCGTTGTTCACGATGTTGACGAGCAGCCAACGCCCGTCTGGTGACCAGACGGGATTTGCCAGGCCCCAATCGTCGAGCTGTGCGATGAGCCTGCGATCCGAGCCATTGGCCTGGGCCAGGTACAGCCCGTAGCCCATCGCGCCGGGCACGCGTCCCACGAACGCGATGCGTCGCCCATCCGGCGAGAACGCGGCTGAAAGACCCTTGGCGTCCACGACGAACTCGTCGCGCACCGCGCCGGAAGCGAGTTCGAGGGATCGCAAGCTCAGGCCGTCCGGCCCAGGGACGGCGTAGTACAGCCGGGACCCATCCGCGGACCAGTCCAGCAGCAGCTCGTATTCAGGGTAGTCGGTGAGGCGGCGCAGCCCGGAGCCATCCGGGTTGACCAGGTACAGGTTGAGGTCGTCGATGCGAACGAAGGCCAGCTGCGAGCCATCTGGCGACCAGCGTGGACTGTAGTCGTTGGTGGTCGTGCCGGGCACGATCTGGTTTTCCCCGTTTGCCAGAGTGACGACGTGCAGGCCGTCTGACCAGCCGTACGCAGCGCGGGAGCCGTCCCGCGAGAGCGATGGCCACGTGCCAGGCCCGAGCACCTGGCGCTGCCCACTCGCCAGGTCGAATACAAAGATACCGGCGTTCTCAGGAGAGAGACGCTCGCCGTCCTCGATGATGCGCCCGTAGGCGATGAGCATCCCGTGCACCCCTTCGGGGAGTGGCGCGGGGCTGGCCGTTGCTTGCCGCCATCCCTCGATTGTCAGGCACGCCTGCGGCAAGGCCATCGGCGTGACGGGCGGGCTGCCCTCCGGGGGCGACCAGGTCAACGTCCAGGGACCGGGGTAGCTGGCCGTGAGGGCGGTGATATGGAAGGTCAGCCGGCCCGATGGAACCGAACCTTCATAGATGTATCCGACGCTGAACTCGCCCAGGCCTC
>CAYHSI010000269.1:0-3041 GCA_964359225.1 uncultured Anaerolineaceae bacterium | reverse complement strand
GGCGCTCCTGCCGTTGCTGCTCATGCCGCTGGCGGCGGTGTTTGTCTTTGCCGGTCGGGGAGGGCTTTCGACCTTCGTCACCGCGCTGGGCCGGCCCGAGGCCCAGTTCGCCATGCGTTTCGCGATCCTCATCGCCGGTGCGGCCACCCTGGTGAACGTCGTGCTGGGTACTTTCACCGCTTACGTTCTGTCTAAATTCCAATTCACCGGCCGCCAGGCGCTGAGTGTCGTGGTTAATCTGCCGGTGGCGATCCCGACCGTAGTGGTTGGGACTTCATTGCTGCTGCTGTGGGGACCCATCGGGCTGCTGGGTCGGACCCTTGACCCGCTTGGGGTGCAGCCCATGTTCGCTCCAGCCGGCGTTCTCCTGGCCCACCTCTTTGTGACGTTCCCCTACATGCTGGGGGCGGTCAAGCCGGTGCTCGACGAACTGGAGCAGACCTACGAGGAGGCCGCCTACACCATCGGTGCGAACCGCTGGCAGACCTTCCGGTTTGTGATTTTGCCGGCCTTGCAGGGCGGCCTCTTCTCCGGAGCGCTGCTCACCTTCGCCCATTCGCTGGGCGAGTTCGGGGCCACAGTACTGGTGAGCGGAAACCTGCGCCTCCGTACCCAGACTGCGCCGCTCTACATCTTCGCCCAGTTCGAGGCCGGCAACATCGAGAACGCCAACGCGGTGGCCGCCACCCTGGCCGCCTTCTCCTTTGTGCTCTTCTTCATCCTGCTGCGGGTCACCGCCCGAAAAAGCCGGACTATGGGCTGATGTCGATCACGCTCTCCGATCTCACCAAGCACTACCGCAGCCAATTGGTGGTAAGCCATGTCTCGCTTGAAATCGAGGAGGGCGAACTCTTCGTGCTGCTGGGTAGCAGTGGAAGCGGCAAGAGCACGATCCTGCGCATGATCGCGGGTCTGGTTCCACCGGACGCGGGCCGAATCGAGCTCAACGGGGTTGACGTGACCGAGCTGCCTCCCCAGCGGCGGGGAGTCGGGTTTGTATTTCAGAATTATTCCGTGTTTCGCCACATGACTGCCGCCCGCAACGTCGAATTCGGCTTGCGAATCCGCGGCGAGGCCCCCGCTGAGCGGCTCCGACGGGTGGAGCAGCTATTGGAGTTGGTCGGGTTGGTGGGGCTTGGCGACCGCTACCCCGATCAGCTCTCGGGAGGGCAGCTGCAGCGGGTCGCGCTGGCCCGGGCGCTGGCGTACCGGCCTGCCGTGCTGCTACTTGACGAACCATTCGGCGCGCTGGACGTGAAGATCCGGGCCCAACTGCGGCAGAGCCTGAAAGCGATCCAGGACCAGCTGGGGGTCACCACGGTCCTGGTGACCCACGACCAGGAGGAGGCCTTCGAGCTGGCCGACCGGATCGGGGTGCTCGAACATGGTCACCTGGTCGAAGTGGCGACGCCGGAGGCGCTTTATCATCGGCCACGCAGCGAATACGCCGGCTCATTTGTTGGCAGCGGCAATGTGTTGGTGGGCCGCATCGAAGCGGGGCAGATCCGGCTGGGGTCGGCGGTCTGGCCGTTTCCGGCCGGCGCGCCGCAGCACGTGGAGGCGGCCCCGGTGCGAGTTCTCTTCCGACCAGAGACGGTGGTCTTACACCCGGGCCCCTTTCCCGAGGGCAGTCCGGTGTACGTCCTCGGTCGGGGACGGGTGGGTGCCTCGATCTTCGCCGGAGCGTCGCTGCGGCTCCGGCTGGAGCTCGAAGGGCTGCAGGGGGTGCGACCGCTTGCCCCTCCCGTCCCTTATGGGGAAGTCAAGACCATCATTGAGGCGTTGATCCCGAGCCGTTCGCCCATGGAACTCGCCGAGTCAGGGCAGGATTTGTGGGTGGGGGTCCGCGAGTATCACGTATTGGAACCCTCCGGCCTGAAGGTCCTGATTCTCTGGGACCCACGGCCTCAGGGGGCCGCCGCGCTAGAGCTGGGAACCCGGATTGCCAGGATCACCGGCGGGCGGGCCTGCCTGTTGACTCTTGTGGCAGACGAGCAGAGCGCAATCTCAGCGCGGCAGGAGCTCCGCAGGTGGGTGGAGCAGCGGCTGCCGGACTGGCCGCAGCCTGAGCTTCGGGTGCGGCCGGGTCCTGAGTCGGTGGCGCCGCTGCTGGAAGAGGCGCAGGAGGGGGAATACGACCTGGTCGTCGTGCCGGGCTCGAGTCCGGATTCGTTGTTCGCCAGCGCCCTCGCCCAAGAGATTTTGGAGGTCGCCTCCATCCCGGTGCTGCTGGTCAAAGAGGCAGGTCCTCGCCTTGAGCGGATGCTGATTTGCACCGGGGCCGGGGAACCGGGGAAGGCCGACGTGGTCTTCGGTGGACGGCTGGCGCGCCATGCGCGGGCCAAAGTCACCGTGCTTCATCTGTATCCACCCGGAGCCGAAAGTCTGATCGTGGATCGGGGAGCCCGGCATCTCGAGCAGGCCTGCGCCTCGCTGGAGGCCCTTGGAGTGGCCTGTGAGACCCGGCTGGCCGCGCACGCCTCGCCGGCGCAGGGGATCCTCGAGCAGCTGGTTTCCGGGGACCACGACTTGCTGGTCATTGGCGCCCCGGCCCGCCGAGATCTGCGGCGGCTCAGCTCCGCCGATCTGACTTCGCAAATCGTGGAACGGGCTAACCGCCCGGTCCTGGTTGTCCCACGGACCGAGTGAGCGCCAGTGAAGCCAGGAAGGCGGGCGGGAGGCGGTCGCTTCCCATAGCCATCAGTCCGCCCGACCCGCGGCAACCTCCTGCGCGACCATATCACCGATCTCATCCGTTCTCAGACCGCTGCGGGCATCCACGGACGGAATCCGCCCCGAGCGAAGCAGGCTCGCGATGGCCTTCTCCACGCGCTCCGCAGCGGGCTTTTCTCCAAGGAACTCAAGCATCATCGCCGCTGCGGCAATCGCCCCCAAGGGACTGGCGACATTCTGGCCCGCGTACTTTGGCGCCGAGCCATGGATTGGCTCGAACATCCCTGCCTGCTCGGGATGAATGTTGCCCGAGGCGGCGATGCCCATCCCCCCCTGGATCATCGCCCCGAGGTCGGTCACGATGTCGC
>CAYHSI010000268.1:0-3052 GCA_964359225.1 uncultured Anaerolineaceae bacterium | reverse complement strand
CCGCCAACTGGCTGATCTCGAGGGTGACCGGAGTGAAGCTGCATGACTACGGCTGTACCCTCAAGGCCTACCGGCGGGAGGTGCTGCAGGGGTTCCGGCTCTACGGCGAGATGCATCGCTTCATTCCAGCCTACGCCGGCTCGGTGGGAGCCCGGATCATTGAAGTGCCGGTTCGCCATCATCCCCGATTGCATGGGAAAACGAAGTATGGGTTGGAACGGACCACCAAGGTCTTACTCGACCTTTTCACGGTGAAATTCCTGATCAGTTACGCGGTGAAACCGATTTACCTCTTCGGCGGAACGGGAGTAGCGCTGATCTTGCCAAGCTTTGGAGTATTGCTCTTTCTGCTCGTGCGCCGCCTGACCATTGGAACCGCGGTGTTGAGCTCGCCGCTGTTCCAGACCAGCACAATGCTGATGATCCTTGGATTCCAATCGATCCTGATGGGCTTCATCGCCGAGCTGCTGGTCCGCACCTACCACGAATCGCAAGCCAAGCCGACCTATTCGATTCGGCGAACTCTCAACATCCCTCCCCACTCGGAATGAGCTGGAGGCAGCGCCGTGGCCAGCTGCTGCGGGTCCTCGGCACGCTGGCCTCGCTCGGGTTGCTGGCTTACCTGGTGAGCCGGCAGGGCTGGCAGACGATCTGGGACTCGATTCGCCAGATCTCGCCCGGGCGCTTCCTGCTGGCATTCACGCTCATGTTCTTGTCGCGGCTGGCCGTGACGGCGCGTTGGACGTCGTTGCTCTGGTTGTCGGGACTGCGGCTCCCGGCGTGGGAAATCTTACGGGTCACATTTGCGGGCATGTTCGCCGCGCATTTTCTTCCCACGAGTATCGGAGGAGATATCGTGCGGCTGGCCTGGACCGTGCGGGTGCAGGGGGATCGCGCGAAGTATGCCAGCTCGGTCGCGGTAGATCGACTGGTGGGGCTCGCCGGCATGGCGATGTTGTTGCCGCTGGGGATCGCTCAAGTGCTGGGCGCGGGGGTGTTGAGCTCGGCTGCTCGGATTGCGCCGGCGGCGGTCGGCGCCGCGGCTTCCACTACGTTGATGGACCGAGTCGCCCGCGCCCTTCGGGAGGTCGCCGAACTAATCCGGGGCTGGCTGAACAATCCGCGGGCGCTGCTGGCCGCGTTGACTTTCACCTGGATCCACATGGGCTTGTGGCTTGCCTCGATCTGGGTGTTGTTCCAGGGATTGGGAGAGCCGCTCCGCTATTGGCAGGTCGCCGGGCTGTACAGTCTCGTATACCTTATCTCGCTCTTTCCGTTTTCGATTCACAGCCTGGGGTTGGCGGAGGTCTCAGCCGGGCTGATTTATTCGAGCGTGGGGGGCGTGGCGGTCAGCAGCGCGCTGACGGTCGCCCTGCTGCAGCGGACGACCGAGATCCTGGCCAGTCTGCCTGGAGCGTTGAGCCTGCCGCCGCTGCTGGCGCTCCGGCGGGCGGAGAACAAGCGGGAAGCGGGCGAGCTCCTGGAGGGTGCGAGTGACGCTTGAAGGGCAGCCGGACCCGAAGCCGCGAGGGCGGTTCGAACTCTCGGACCTGGCGGGCTTGAGGACCTCCCCTGAGGCTCGAAGGTGGGGCGCGGCGGCCCTTTGGATTTTCGCCACACTGTTGCTGATCGGGGCAGCTGCGGCGATCGCCTATTCCATGGCAATGCGGCTGCCGCTCAGCCACGACGAGCATCAATTCGTCGCCGGCGGCTGGCTGCTTGGCGAGCACGGAATGTTGCCGTACCGTGACTTCCCCTTCCATCACCTCCCGAATCTGCTGTTTTTCTATGCAGCCCTCGGGCAACTGAGCCCCGCGCCCTTGTGGAATGCACGGGTGTTGTCCGTCGTTTTCGCAGTGGCAACCTTCGCCCTGATCTTTCAATACTCCTGGCGGCGAGAGCGAGGCCCGAGCGGATGGCTGGCCGGAGGCGTGGCAACCTGCTTACTGCTGTTCAGCCCGCTGTTCGAGTACACCAGTGGGCGGGCCTGGAATCATGCGCTGCCGACCTTGCTTTCGATGGCAGCCTTCGTCGCGCACACGAGGACTGCCCGCCAGCCGTATCGGTTACGGGGGTGGGTCTGGAGTGGGATGCTGCTTGGGCTGGCGGTTGGTGCCCGCCTGACTTATTTGCTTGCCACGGTGCCCTTTCTGGCCTTCGTTCTCAGCAACCAACCCCGGGGCTTCCGATTGCGCCCGATGGTAGTGTTTGTGGTCGGACTCGCCATCGGTCTGTTCCCGAGTGGCGTGCTGTTTGGGCTGGCACCGCGGCAATTCGAGTACGGCAACCTGGTGTACCAGGTCCTCAATACCCGCTACCGCCAGGCGCTCGGTATCACCGGTGCCATGGACTTGCCCGGCAAGCTTGCCTACCTCCGGGAGGACGTGCTCTCGGAACCGGCGCAGTCGCTGCTTTTCGGTGCGTTCCTCTTCGTGGTGGCGGCTGCCGCGCTGCGCTCACGCCGCGCCCCGAAGCCGGGCGGCCGGGAGTTCTGGCTCGCGTCCGGCGTGGCCGCGTTTCTTGGGCTCAGCGCGTTTGTCCCAACTCCCTCCTGGGTCCAATACTTTTATGCCCCGGTCCCGTTCATGGCCCTTGGCCTGGCCATTTACCTGGTCGAGGTTGGACCTGGATTCCCGGTCGGAAAGCTGATCGCTGGTTTGCTGGTTGTCGGGATGGTCATGCTGCGCATGGAGGCTGTGCGCGGCATCCGTCTGATCTTCGAGCCCGAGAGCTGGGTTCCGGCTCAGGTCCATTCGCTTGGAGCAGCGGTCGCCGAACGGACCGGCGGAGGTTGGCTGCTCACTTTGGCTCCGATCGTCGCGATAGAGGGCGGGCTCGAGATCTACCCCGAGCTAGTGGGCGGCTCCTTCGATTGGCGGGTGGCTCGATCCTTTTCCTCCGAGCGCCGGGCAGTGTACGGAGTGATGGCGCCGGAGGATCTTGCGACTGCGTTGGAGGATCGGCCGCCGGCCGGGATTCTGATCGGCTTTGAGTCGAAGAACGAAGGCTTCTCGCCCGATGAGATGGGTGTGTTGGAGCGGCCGCTGGAGGC
>CAYHSI010000267.1:0-3080 GCA_964359225.1 uncultured Anaerolineaceae bacterium | reverse complement strand
CCCCGGAGGCAGATCAGCCGGGTCCTGGTGCTGCTGCTCCTGCTCTACGCGGCCGCGCTGGTCTTTCGGATCGATCTCCCCGCCCAACCGGGCCCCGAGCAAGCTGCTCAGCAGGCAGGCTGGTACGCGGCCTACTTCACCAATCCGCAATTCGGAGCAGAAGCCAATCTCAGCGGCGGACCCGACGAAGTCCTGGCGGCGGCGATCGACGCGGCTGACCAGTCGGTCGACATGGCCGTCTACGAGCTCGACCTGTGGAGCGTCCGGGACGCGCTGGCTCGGGCTCACTCGCGGGGAGTCGCGGTCAGGCTGGTGACCGAGTCGGACTACCTCGGCCAGGCCGAAATCCAATCGCTGGCGGCAGCCGGGATTCAGGTACGGGGGGACGAGCGAGACCCCTTAATGCACGACAAGTTCATCATCATCGATGGCGCGGAGGTCTGGACGGGGTCGATGAACCTGACCGTCGGGAGCGCCTACCGGAGCAACAACAACCTGCTGCGGGTGAGATCCACCTGGCTCGCGCAGCAATACCGCAGGGAGTTCGAAGAGATGTTCTTGCTGGGTCAGTTCGGGGCGCTGTCGCTTCCGGGGCTGTCGATCCCGGCGAGCCTGATCGAGGGCGTGCAGGTGGAAGTGCGATTCTCGCCCGACGATCGGGTGGCGGAGCGGATCGTGGAGCTAATCCGCGGCGCGCAGCGCAGCATCCAGATCATGGCCTACAACCTGACCCTGGACGAAATCAGCGATGCGATTCTAGAACGAGCTCGGGCCGGGGTCGTGGTGCAGGGAGTCTTCGATGCCGGCCAGGCCAAGAACCAGGGGAGCGACGTCGAGCGACTGGCGCAGGCCGGATTAGATATTTGGCTGGATGGCAGCCGGGGGTTAATGCATCACAAGGTGATCGTGGTTGACGGCGAACTGCTGATCACCGGTTCCTACAATTTCAGCCGCAGCGCGGAGGAGCGCAACGACGAGAACGTGCTCTTTATCTTCAGCCCCGAACTCGCCGATCAGTACCGGATGGAGTTCGAGCGGGTGCTGGCCGAGGCCAGCGGCTGAGCCCGCCGGCAATATTGCCCACGATCCAGACCTGCTTCCCGTCCTGGATCGGACTGTCGGCGGCAGCATGTCGGCCATCAGCTCCCACCGTTCGCCTGCATCCTGGCTGAAGAAACGCTGGCCTCTCGGGAGCCCCCGAGACCTTCGACGGGCCCGGCTGTATTTACCCGGTGACAGTCGAGGCACTTCTGTACTGCCAGACCCGGTAACCCGGGTTAGCGTAAGCGCTCCTCCAACGGTCGCTTGTTTGGAGTGCCTCGAGCAATGGTCCATCCCGAATCTCGGCAGGCAAGATGATGTAATCCACCCGAAGATCGTATCCTTGGATTAGTTCTTCCACACACTGGAACGACTGCAATGCCAGACATCTCGGAACCTCAGCAAGAGTCAACCGGTGTTGGAGGTCATAGGTACCGAGCCACTCACTCCCCCAAAACCCCACGGAAGGTGTTCGGCGGAGGAAGTACGGGAGCCATTCGGCCGCCTCTTGGCTCGGAGTCAAGAAGAGGTAGTGCGCTTCAGTTGTCGTCTGGTTCTGAAACCAATCACCCAGGCGGATGGTATTCCCGGAGAGTTTTGTGGGCGCGCCCGTAAGATAAGGTAAGCTGGAGAGTTCCACGGCGAGCAGGACAACCAGTATCAGGGCCACCGAGCCGGCGCGTCCGGCGCTGACACGGGAAAGCTGCTGCTCCAATTTTCCCGCCACATCGAAGAGAAATACCCCGGCCACTAGCGCCCCAATCAGTACCAAAAAATGCCACCCCTCAGATGTGCTGACTAGAGTAATGAAAAACCAGATGACGAGCCGCCATCGCCGGTTGAGTGCGGCCCAGATCAGGCCGCTGAACACCAATCCGCCCAACACGGGTGAACCGATATACGCAAAGACGAACGGCCTCCATAGCGAATCGAGGTTGAACAGATGCGACGGGCGAGTGAAGAACTCCAGAGTTCCGTGAGAAGTCAAGGCATTTCGGAATACACCTATTCCATGTCGAAGGCTGATGGATAGCCACCAAGGTGACGAGAAACCAAATCCAAGGGCCAGGATGAGAATCGCCCATTTCAATCGCTTCCTGGGCCAAGGGCCGATCAAAGCGAATGTCCCCAGGCTAAGGGCGAAGAAGAACAGATAGCCCAAGTGCGTGAGAGCAGTCGCCGCCAAGCACAGTCCGGTCAGGATAGCTGGCTGAAAGCGGCCCTGATCCATGGCTCGACAAGCCAGCCATAAGCCTGACATGGTGAATAGAAACGCTGGCGCTCGAACGGCTCCGCCGGCATACACATGCATGATGAAGATGGCCGGCGCAGAGGCAAACAAGAAAACTGCGATGGTCGCTCTCGGCGCTGATCCGACAAGGGCCCGGGCCAATGCGTAAACTGGGATGAGGCTCAGCCATGCGACCAGGGCCGGGAAGAAGCGCAAGTACGTCAAGGGAGCAATATGCAGTTCAGTAGTGAGAAACGCCATCAAGTAGATCGCGAGCGGCGGGTAGACGAATGGAATTCCGCCCGGGCCGTAGTAGGGCACAGCAACCGGAAGCCGATAAGAATTACTGGCGACCAATTCGGCAAACAGTGCATACAATCCAGCAAAACCCTTTGGCATTGGCCACACGAGGGCGTTGTAAAACAGAAGCGGGGCGCTCAGGAGCAACAGGATGGGGATCGGGATAAGGGATCGCATTTCAGCAGTTCGCGCACTGGGCAGCAACTTTCTGAGCGCCGAGCCGAGGGTCTGACCAATCCGCCAACGATGTCGGGCCGGCAGCGGTCCGAAGTTCCTGCTAATCTGCAATCGAGTCATGGCAGTGACCGCTCCGGCGTAAGTCTGTAAATAATGGCAGGGTTGCTTCTGACTGCTGTGGGTAATCACAAATGGTAACTGATATCTGCATGGGGCATGGAGGACTTCGTATGCAGGCGGGATTGGAATTGCTATTGCTTCTAGATCTGTGCCTGATCGATTAGCCTACCGGGATGTGCGTGGACGGCGATAGTGGCCGCACACTGCCCAG
>CAYHSI010000266.1:0-3111 GCA_964359225.1 uncultured Anaerolineaceae bacterium | reverse complement strand
GGCCATCCTGGAGGCGCTCGAACTGAAAGAATCGGACCGCCTGAAACCCAAGGTCGTGTCCAGCCAGATCATTCGGCATGTCGACGCCCACCAGGTGCAGCTGATCAACCGGCTGCGGCATGGGCATATGCTGCTCGCCGGCCAGACCCTGTATGTGCTGGAGGTCGAACCAGCCGGCTATGCCGCGCTGGCAGCCAACGAAGCCGAAAAGGCGGCCGCGATCAACATCCTGGAAGTCCGAGCCTTTGGTAGTTTCGGACGGGTCTATCTGGGTGGGGAAGAGCGAGACATCATGGCCGGCTATGGGGCGGCGGTGGCAGCCATCGAAGGTGTAAGCGGCCGCGAGGTTACTGAACAACGTCGAACGTGACGATCGAGAAACCAACGAGAGGAGTCTTAAGCCAATGGCCAAGAAGGAGGTCAAGATGTCAGAGCAGTATGCAGCTACAGAAGCGTTGGGCATGATCGAGACCAAGAGCTACCCGGCGATGGTCGAGGCCGCCGACGCCATGGTCAAGGCCGCCAGGGTTGAACTGGTGGCATTTGAAAAGACCGGCGGCGGGCAGGTGACCGTCATCGTGCGCGGCGACGTCGCGGCGGTGAAGGCTGCAGTCGAGGCCGGGGCGCGGGGCGCGGAAAAGGTTGGCGAAGTCGTTGCCATCCATGTCATTCCACGACCGCATGCCAACGTCGACCGCACGCTGCCGCTGGGCCGCCAGCCCGGCGAGGGCGGCGAAGAAGCTCGAGCGGCCTAACCGCACGGAAATTCGGCGCTGCCCCTCGGGCCCGGCTTGGCATGCGGGGTCCGAGGGGCGGGCAAGCAAAGGAGTTGCCGATGTATTTAGGCAGAGTCGTCGGTACGCTGGTGGCCACGCGCAAGGAGCCCTCCCTTGAAGGCCTCAAGTTCCTGGTGCTCAAGCAGCTCGACGTAGCGGGCCAGGAAACGGGTGCCTACCGGGTGGCGGCCGATGCGGTGGGAGCCGGTCCAGGCGAGGTAGTGCTGTATGCAACCGGCAGCGCCGCCCGCCAGACCACCCGCACCCACGATCGGCCCTGCGATGGGGTCATCATGGCCATCGTCGATCAGATTGAGGTCGGTGGCGAGCTGCTCTACGACAAAGCGGAGGCAGGCTGATGTTGGATGAAGCGCAGATCGAGACCCTTGTCGAACAGGTGATGGCCGAGCTTGGGCAGGGTGAACGGGTGCGGCACGGGCCATCTCCGCTGACGATCACCACCCACACCCCGCCATCGGTTGGCCATCCGTTGAAGTACGGAACCAACCTGTTTCCCGACCTGGACCAAGCGGTAGCCGCCGCCCGGCAGGCCTTCTTCCAATTGCATGAGCTGCCGCTCGAGCTGCGGGAAGCGATGATTGCTCAGATCCGCCGCACGGCGCGGGAGAATGCACAGGTCCTGGCCTACGAAGCCTGGCAAGAGACCGGGTTGGGGCGCTACGAAGATAAGATTCAGAAAAACTTGCTCAATGCCAACAAGATGCCCGGCACCGAGTTCCTCTCCCCAACCGCCTGGACCGGCGACCGCGGACTAACCCTCGTGGAGTGGGCTCCCTATGGGGTGATCGGTGCGATCATCCCCAGCACTAATCCCACCTCGACGGTCATTTGCAACACCATCGCCATGGTGGCGGCGGGGAATGCGGTGGTGTTTAACGCCCACCCGGGAGCCAAGGCCTGCTCAAACCACGCGGTCCGGCTCATGAACGAAGCGATCGTGGAGGCCGGCGGCCCAGCCAATCTGGTGTGCGGGGTGGCCGAACCTACCATCGAAAGCGCTCAGGCCCTGATGGCCCACAAGGATATTCGACTGCTGACCGTGACCGGTGGGATCGGGGTCGTTCGAGCGGCGATGGCCAGCGGCAAGCGGGCCATCTGCGCCGGCCCGGGCAACCCGCCGGTGTTGGTAGACGAGACCGCCGATCTGGAGCAGGCCGGACGGGACGTAGTTTTCGGTGCCTCCTTTGACAACAACGTAGTCTGCACCGACGAAAAGACCTTGATCGCGGTGGACTCAATCGCCGATCCGCTCAAGCGAGTCATGGCGCGTTACGGGGCGTACGAGATCGACTCAGGCCAACTCGATCGGTTGATGAAGGTGATCTTCGAAGACCTGCCGCCTCCCGGAAGGCACGGCACGATGAACAAGAAATTCATCGGCAAGAACGCCAATGTGATCCTGCATGAGATCGGGATTGAGGTCGGCGACGAGATCCGGTTGGTGCTGGCCGAGGTTTCCAATGACCATCCGCTGGTATGGTCGGAGCAGATGATGCCGGTCTTCCCGCTGACCCGAGTAAGGAATGTCGAGGATGGCATCCGCCTGGCCAAGGACTCCGAGCACGGTTTCCGCCATACGGCCGTAATTCACTCGAAGAACATTGACAACATGAGCCGGATGGCCCGGGTGATGGACTGCAGCATCTTTGTGAAGAACGGCCCTACCCAGGCGGGACTTGGGCTCGGCGGGGAGGGCTTCTGCTCCTTCACGATTGCCAGCCCCACCGGGGAGGGAATGACCAACCCGCGCAGCTTTAGCCGAATTCGTCGCTGTACCTTGGTGGACGCTTTTCGAATTGTGTAATGTTTGATCCAGCCCTGAGCCTGATCGAGTTCTCTAGCATCGCGGTGGGCATCCAGGCAGCCGACGCGATGGTCAAACGCGCCCCGCTGGAAGTGATTCAGGCAGGCACGGTGCAGCCAGGGAAGTACCTGGTGATGATCGGCGGACTGACGGCCGATGTCGAGGAATCGCTGGCGGCCGGTCGAGAGGTGGGCGGCGCGGCGATCCTTGACATCGTCTATCTGCCGCAGGTCCACCGTGAGCTGGTTCAGGCGCTGCAGGGCGGGCGAGTTGCAAAGCCGAGGGACGCCTTAGGCGTGGTGGAGACAACCTCCGTCGCCGCCGCGATTCAAGCCGCCGACGCCGGGATCAAAGCCGCCGAGGTTCGACTGGTGGAAGTGAGGCTGGCGGACGGGCTGGGTGGCAAAGGGATCGTGCTGTTTTCCGGGTTGGTGGCCGATGTCGAGATTGCAGTCGAACGCGGGGTGGCTGCCCTCGACCGACCGGATCAGCTGGTGCGGCAGGTGGTCA
>CAYHSI010000265.1:0-3116 GCA_964359225.1 uncultured Anaerolineaceae bacterium | reverse complement strand
AGGTTGTAGGCCTCTTGCCTTCCGAGGAAGCTCACCTTCTTGTAGAGCGCGGCTTTGAAGAACTCGGTGTACGAGGCCTGCATGTTCTCCAGCTTGCGTCCGGATGAGCCGATCGAGAAAATGAAATTCAGCCCCTCGCGGCCCATCAGGCGGCGCAGGGTGTCGGTCAGAGGACGGCCTAGGGTCTGCCGGGCTTCTTCCTGCTCGAGGGTGTCGAACTCGTCAAAGGTCAGGAGCAGGTTGTGGTCCGGCAGCAGGCGGCGCAGGTCGGGCAGGAAGTGCCCCTCCAGATACTCGGGGTCCTCGGTGAAGGCTTCCTTCTACGGAAGTGGGACGACCAACTCGCGGACCTCCTTGAGCACGCGCGCGATCTCGCGTGCCAGCCACCACAGGAAGCGATCCAGCGTGGTGCGCGTTCGTCCCTGTAGATCGAAGAAGACCGGGATGTAGCGGGTGGGGAGCCGGTGGGGGAGCTGCTTCAGGACGGAGGTCTTGCCGACCCGCCGCTGTCCGTGGATGACCAGGACGTGGTCGGCGAACTGCCCCGCCAGACTGTGCTTGATCCAGTCGAAGATGTCCTCCCGGCCGAAGAACATCTTGGCGTCGGTGACTGGTGAGCCGGCGATGTACGGGTTCAGCAGGTCAACCACGGGTCCCACCGAGGACGGCTCCAGGCAGAAGTGTTAGACCGCTCCCCCATCGTTGTCGCGCGTTGAACGGTATCCCATGAAGGCTAGCATAGGCATGGCGTGCTCGAATAGTGACCTTCATCCCGCACGAGCAGGCCCGGCCTCCTGGGAGACTCTCACGAGGGTCGGCCCCATTCGGCTGCCGCTCCGGTGCGAGCCAGGCGAATACGCTACGTGCTATAATACGCCGCTCATGACGACTGGCGGGAAGCGGAACGATGCCAATCCTATCAATCCCGACGGCGGTTGCCCTCGGGTGGATGGCGCGCGTTCCCGCTGAGTATCGGGAAACGAACCTATCCGCCGCCCGAGGGGTCACCCACCGGGCGGCGGTTTTGATTTAAGGAGGCGTGATGCTCAAAACACATGATTGCGGAGACCTGCGGGCCGAACACGTTGGCCAGCAGATCACATTGGCCGGTTGGGTCAATCGGCGCCGGGATCACGGCGGGTTGACCTTCCTGGACCTGCGGGACCGCTCCGGCGTAGCGCAGGTCGTGGCGAACCCGGCGATCTCAAGCGCCGCTCACGCAACCGCGGCCGAGGTGCGCCCTGAGTGGGTATTGCACATCGCAGGGATCGTCCGGCTCCGCCCAGCGGGCATGCAGAACCCGGAGTTGGCGACCGGAGCGGTCGAGGTCGAAGTCCACGAGCTGCGGGTGCTGAATCCAGCGAAGACACCGCCTTTTCTCATCAACGAAGAGAGCGAGGTGGAGGAGATGGTACGGCTGCAGTACCGGTACCTGGACCTGCGCCGGGAACGGATGCGGCGCAACCTCGAGCTGCGCCACAAGGTGATCAAGTACATCCGGGATTTCCTGGATCGGCGCGGGTTCCTGGAGATCGAGACCCCGATCCTCTTCAAGGCAACCCCGGAGGGTGCCCGCGACTACCTGGTCCCCTCCCGCCTGTACCCGGGAGAAGTGTATGCCCTGCCGCAGTCGCCCCAGCAGCTCAAGCAGCTCCTGATGGTGGCCGGCCTCGAACGCTATTTCCAGATCGCTCGCTGCTTTCGGGACGAGGATCAACGCGGCGACCGCCAGCCGGAATTCACCCAGCTCGACGTGGAGATGTCCTTCGTCGAGCGGGAGGACGTGATGGCGCTGCTCGAGGAGCTCTACACCGACTTGGTCAACAGCCTGTTCCCGGAGCGGCCGGTGCAGGCGACCCCTTGGCCGCGGCTGACCTATCGAGAGGCGCTGGACCGCTTCGGTACCGACCGTCCTGACCTGCGCTTCGGGATGGAACTGAAAGACGTTTCAGATTTGGCGGCCGGCAGCGGGTTCCAGGTGTTCGAGGCCGTGATCGCCGGCGGCGGAGAAGTTCGAGCGATCAACGCCAAGGGGTGCGGAGGATTCAGCCGGCGCGAAATCGAGGAGCTCACTCAGTTCGTTGCGCCCTTTGGCGCGAAGGGACTGGCCTACCTGGCGCTGCCGGAGTCGGGTGAGCTGCGCTCGTCCTTCGCCAAGTTCGTGGCCGCCGAGCGGCTGGAGGCGCTCCAGGCCCGGCTGGAGGCCGCGCCCGGCGACCTGCTGCTGTTCGTCGCCGACCGGCAAGCGGTCGTGCTCGAATCACTTGCCCGACTGCGATCGCAGCTGGCTGCGCGGCTCGGCCTGTACGATACCAAGCTGCTGTCCTTCTGTTGGGTGATCGATTTCCCGCTGGTGCTGTGGAACGAGCAGGAGGGCCGTTGGGATCCCAGCCACCATCTGTTCACCGCACCCCTGCCGGAGGATGTTCACTGGCTCGACCACGAGCCAGGCCGTGCCCGAGGCCAACAATACGACGTCGTGCTCAACGGAGGAGAAACGGCCGGCGGCAGCATCCGGATCCACGATCGTGCGCTGCAGGAACGCATCTTCCAGTTGATTGGTCTCGAGCTGGAAACCGCCCAGCAGCGCTTCGGCCACATGCTGACCGCCTTCGAGTATGGCACGCCGCCGCATGGTGGAATTGCCTCGGGGCTGGATCGGTTGTGCATGGTCCTGGCGGAGGAACCCAACATCCGGGAAGTCATCGCCTTCCCAAAGAACCAGGCCGCCCGCGACGTGATGGCCGGAGCGCCGTCGCTGGCCGAACCGGGCGCGCTGCGCGACTTGCATCTTCAGGTCGTCGGCTCATCTCCGGGGCGTCCGAAGACATAGTACCAAAGGCCGGCGATCACCATTGTTGGGGACGGGCGATCGTGGTATACCAAGAGGCGTCCCTGCTGTGCACGCGATGCGGCATATCGTTTTGAGCCAACATCAACGATAAGGGGTCCGCGCTACGATGGGGGACGCGGTAGGCTTCGGCCAAGGCGAAACCCACGTGCAGGACGCCACCTGCGTAAGCAGGTTCAAAACCTAGCAGCACACGGCACAGTGGGGGCGCTCTGATAGCCAGTGAAGGCAAGCAGCTTTCACTGGATTTTTTTGTCCAGCGCGC
>CAYHSI010000264.1:0-3120 GCA_964359225.1 uncultured Anaerolineaceae bacterium | reverse complement strand
TGAGGGATACGTTGACTAGGATGTCTTGTTCAGTTACACGCTCCCAGTCGTTGACCCCAATGATCCCGCGCAGCAGCAAGTCGTTGATCACGATCAAGTCGTCTGGCGGCTTGGGGTTCATCTCATCCGGTCAGGTGCCGGCCGCCGTCAACCTGCAGAATCTCACCCGTCACCGATTGCGGGCCACCCAGCAAGAACAGCAGCCCGTCGACGGCTTCTTCGACGGTGCCCCATCGTCCGGCGGGCACTCCGTGGATAGGATCTCCGTTTCCGCCCTCGAAGGGTGGCAAGATCGCACCCAGCGCCAGCCCGTTAACCCGCACCGAGGGTGCCAGGGCCAACGCCAGCCCGCGGGTCAGAGAGGCGAGGGCGGCCTTGCTGATCGCATACGGGAAACGATCGGCTGCTGGCAGGAGCGCCCGCCAGTCAAGCAGGTTGACGATGACACCAGGCCCCCCGTTGCGGGCCTTGGCGAAGGCCTGCGAGATCAGGAACGGAGCGGTCAAATTGATGTCCAGGTGGCGCTGCCAGCTCTCGATCGGAGCCTCGACCGCGCCGACGGGCTCGAAGATCGCCGCGCTGTTGACCAGCAAGTCCACTTCGGGAACCAACTCCAGCGAACGCCCAATCAGCCCGGCGGCCTGCGCCGGATCAGAGAGATCGGCCTGAATCGTGACGGCCTGGCACCCGAGCTGCTGCGCGAACTGTACAGCCTGCTCGGCTCCGACCTGGGACTGACCGTAATGGACGACCACGTCCGCACCCTCGCGGGCGATCGCTTCGGCGAAGGTGCGGCCCAGTCTTCGTCCGGCGCCAGTCACCAGTGCCGTATGCCCATGCAAATCGAAGTCAGACGGCATCCGGGTATTGTACCCGTGCGGTCTCTCCAATCAGATATGGTAAGCTCATGCCGCTTCCGATCGTCAGTTAAGCAGGGTGAAATGTAAGAATGGATATCGAGGAACACCTCAACACTGCAGAACACAAACTCGAGATCGAAGCTGCCGCGGAGCTGCTCGGCGGGGTGGGAATCGCCCGGCCAGAGGTTGCAGAGGCCGTTCGGAACTTACTGATCGCGGTCGGGGAAGACCCGACTCGGGAAGGGCTGCAGGGCACGCCGGAGCGGGTGGCTCGGGCCTACGATGAGCTGCTCGCCGGATATCGGGTCGATCCGCAGCGGTTGATCAACGACGCCCTCTTCAACGAGCAATACGACGAGATGGTGATCGTGCGCGACATCGAGTTCTACAGCCTGTGCGAGCATCACATGCTGCCGTTTCTCGGGAAGGCGCATATCGCCTACCTTCCGAACGGCAAGATCATCGGCCTTTCCAAAATCCCAAGGGTTGTCGATCTCTTCGCCCGCCGCCTCCAGGTCCAGGAACGGATGACCCGCCAGATCGCCGATTTCATGGACACCACCTTGCACCCGCACGGGGTTGGGGTGGTCGTCGAAGGCTTGCACCTGTGCGCCATGATGCGCGGGGTCAAGAAGGCCAACGCACGCATGATCACCAGCGCGCTGTGTGGCACGTTTTCCACAAGTCCGGTGACCCGGCAAGAGTTTCTCGAGCACCTCTCGCGCAGCGGGGGCCACATCAGCCTGTGAGGCGTGAGCAGGCCCGGTTGAGGATAGAGGCCGAACTCAGCTACGCCCGCGCGGCTCGCGAAAATGGAAAAGAAGGCCGGGCCCGGGTCTCGGCCCGCAGGGCGGCCGGTTGGGCGGTCGCCGCATTCCTCACCAACCAAGGCGATCCTCCATACCGCAGCGCCTTTGATCTCTTGGGGTGGCTGGAGCAGGACGGACCGGCAGAGCTGCGTCAGCCAGCCGCCCGATTGCGGCAGCAAGTAACCACGGACCATCGCTTGCCCCACCCCGAAGATCCCTTGGAAGACGCTGAATTGATTTTCCATACCCTGCTGGAGCTGATGAATTCGACCCAATGATGGGTAATTCTGAAGCCGGCCCCGACCAGGCGCCGCTGGCATTCAGAATTCGGGCCGCGACGCGCCCCGAGATTCCGCCGATCGTCATGCTGCATGGTTTAGGCGGAGACGAACACGCCATTTGGGAACTGGAGCCGGCGGTTCCACCCGGAGGCCTGATTGTCGCTCTTCGCGCTCCCTATCTCCAGGCCGCCGGCGGATTTGGCTGGTTGCCGCAGATCGGGGCGTGGCCGCCGATGTTGGAGGAGTTCGCAGAGTCGGTCCGGCTGCTGGAACGCCAGCTCCGCTACCTGGGACAAAACCACGGGTTGGATCGGGGGAGGCTCGTCATGCTCGGCTTCAGCCAGGGCGGGGCGATGGTCTTCGCTGCTGCGATGACCACCAAGTCGGGATTGTCGGTTCCACCGGCGGCGCTTGCGGTAGTGGCCGGCCATCTCCCGCAAGGTGACCTGAGCCCGCTGCGTGGGCTTCCGGTATTCTGGGGCCATGGCGCCCGCGATGAGCTGATCCCGGTGACGGGGGCCCGAAAGGACGTAGAGCGATTGCGGGCGGCCGGCGCGCGGGTTCAGTACTGCGAGGCCGACGTCTCACACAAGCTCGGGTCAGCCTGCCTGAGGGAGCTTAAGCAGTGGATACCCGCTCGCTTCGGCGACTTCCAGAAAGATGTGCTCAGCCGATGACTGAATCGGACCTCGCCGACCGCTCCATTAACACAATCCGATTCCTGGCAGCCGACGCGGTTCAGCAAGCCAACTCGGGGCATCCCGGACTCCCTATGGGAGCCGCCAGTCTGGCCTACGTGCTCTGGACTCGCCACCTGCGATTCGATCCGGCGGATCCGAAGTGGCCCAATCGGGACCGGTTCGTGCTCTCGGCCGGGCATGGCTCGATGCTGCTGTACGCGCTGCTGCACCTCACGGGCTATGACCTCCCGATGGAGCAGATCCGGAGATTCAGGCAGTGGGGGAGTCTGACCCCCGGGCATCCGGAGCACGGCGAGACGCCGGGAGTGGAGACCACCAGCGGACCGCTGGGTCAGGGATTCGCCAATGCAGTCGGGATGGGGGTGGCGGCGGAGCGCTTGGCCGCTTTTTACAACCGGGACGGTTATCCGATCATCGATCACTTCGTGTATGCCATCGTCTCGGACGGGGATCTAATGGAGGGGATCGG
>CAYHSI010000263.1:0-3125 GCA_964359225.1 uncultured Anaerolineaceae bacterium | reverse complement strand
CTACCACAATCAGACTCTCCAATTCAAGCTGCTCGATTCGCCGGACGACCTGGTCCGAGACATCCTCCATAACTTCCCGGCCATCCCGGACCACTTTCCTGGCGAACGGGTTGCCCCGGTTGGCCGCTCCCAAGATTGTGCCGCCGCGGGGCAGAATTCCATGCACCGCGTCGAGACTTAGCTCCACCACACCCTCCGGATCCAGGCAGCCCTCGAACCCGTCCTTAAATCCGAGCACTTCGTAGCCGCCATGCTGATCGGCCGACTTCACGACCGCCCGAATCACGGCATTAAGTCCAGGCGCGTCGCCCCCACCGGTGAGAATCCCGATTCGCTTCACGCTTCACCTCATTGAGCTGACAATCCGAGTCTCTGGAGTGGGGCGATTCTACCCGGTCAGGCTAAGACCGCGACCGGAAGCTGAAGCAATTGGGAAGCTTCCTCGGCTGGAACCGGTTTCGAGAAATAGAACCCTTGTCCGAATTCGCAACCCAGGGCGGTGAGTCGCTCGAGCTGCTCGGCTGTCTCAACTCCCTCGGCGATTACATCCATTCCGAGATTGTGGGCGAGACTCACGATCGTTCGGACGATCACCTCGTCCTCCCCTCCCGAGGCGACCCGATTGACGAAACTACGGTCGATCTTGAGCGAAGTAATCGGGAAGCGGTGCAGGTAGGCCAAGGAGGAGTACCCAGTCCCAAAATCATCGAGCGGCAGTCCAACCCCCAGGGCCCGCAAGCCAACCAGCATGGCCGTGGCTGCTTCCGGCTCGGCCATGATGACGCCTTCGGTTACTTCCAGATGCAGACTGGCCGGGTCGGACTGGGTCTGCTGCAGACAGCTTTCCACGAGTCTGAGCAGTCCGGGCTGAAGCAGCTGACGGCTGGAGAGATTCACACTGACCCAGAGGTTGCGCTCACTCGGGAGAGCTGCCCTCCAGGTCTGGAGCTGGCGACAGGCCTCGCGCAGCACCCACTCACCCATCGGAATGGAGTGCCCGGTCTCCTCCGCCAGAGGTACAAAGGCAGCCGGGAAGGTCAGCCCGCGCTCCGGATGCATCCAGCGGACCAGCGCTTCGAATCCGACGATCTCGCCGGAGAGCAGCGAGACGATCGGCTGGTAGTGCAGCAGAAACTCCTCTCGATCCACTGCTTTGCGCAGGTCGGTTTCCAGCTGGAGCAATTCGACCGCTCGACCGTGCATCGTCTCGTCAAAGAGGGCATAGCGTGCCTTGCCCATGGACTTGGCCCGGTACATCGCAATATCGGCATCCCGCAAGATGTCTTGCGCCCGATCCTGGCCGGTCTTGCTCACCGCGATCCCGATGCTGGCGCTGGTGAAGACATCGTTGTCATCCAACCGGAAGTTTTCCTCCAGCTGCTCTTGGATTCGCTCGGCCGTGGCCGTGGCGTGGCCGACGTTTTCGATGTCCTCCAGCAAGACCACGAATTCGTCGCCACCCAGGCGCGCCACGGTATCCACCTGCCGCAAACAGGTCTCCAGCCGGCGGGCCACTCCAACTAAGAGCTGGTCGCCGGTTATGTGTCCCAGCGAGTCGTTGACCACCTTGAAGCGATCCAGATCGAGGAAGAGCACGGCCAGGGTGTAATCCTCTCGCCGCTTGGCTCGTTCCAGCGCCCGCTCGAGACGATCGGTAAACAGCGCTCGGTTGGGAAGGCGGGTGAGGCCGTCGTGGAATGCGTCGTAGACCAGCTGGTCTGAAGCCAGCTTGCGTTCAGTGATATCGGTCTGCGATCCCGCCATCCGATAGGCGCTGCCTTCCGGGTCCCGCATAGACAGTCCACGAGTCAGCATCCAGCGGTACGAGCCGTCGCGGTGCAGCATGCGGTGCTCGCTCTCGAAGTGGGGCGTCTCGCCTTGAATGTGTTTCCCGATCGAGGCGTTGAAGTCGGCCAGGTCCTCGGGGTGCACTCGGCTAAACCACTCATGGGTGGAGTTTGAAATCTCTCCGTCCTTATATCCGAGCATCGATTTCCAACGCGGCGAGTAGTAGACATCTTTGCCGGTCAGGTCCCAGTCCCACAGCCCATCGTTGGCCGCGCTGGCGGCCAGGGCGTACCGCTCCTCGCTTTCTCGCAATTCCTGCTCCGCCACCTTGCGGGCACTGATATCTCGGACGATCCCAACGACTCCGATCGTCTCGCCTTCGGGAGAGGTATGCGGCGACAAGGTGGCGACCAGCCAGCCTTCTTTACCGCTCTGGGGGACCCGGTAACGGGTGTCTTCGGAGACCACCCGCTCGCCCCGCATGGCGCGCAGCATCAGGCGGTCGATCCCCGGGAGCATGAACTGCGGAAATAGATCCAGCGCGGAACTTCCCAGGATTTGCCCCGCTGGCAGCCCGGTGAATTCCTCCATGACTTTGTTCCAGGCTCGGTAGCGCAGTTCGCGATCGTAGACAATGATCCCTTCGTTGACACTGGTGAGGATCGTCTCGGCGAAATTCTGGGAAACCTTCAGCGCGTCGCGGGCGCGCTTGTGGTCGCTGACATTGCGGAACACGACGACCGCACCGGTCAGCCGCCCATCATCGTAGATCGGGGTGCTGACGTATTCGACCGGAAAACTGGCTAGATTGCGGCGCCAGAAGACCTCATCGATTACCCGCGCCTCGGTTCCCTCCCGCCAGGTCTTAGTGATCGGCGAGTCCTCTTCAGGATAGGGCGAGCCGTCGGCCTTGGGCTGATGGAGGGTGACGTGGAGCGGGCGGCCGATCAGCTCGGCGTAGCTCCATCCGGTCATGCGGGTCACGGCCTTGTTGGCGTAGGTGATGCGGCCTTGGGAGTCCAAGCTGCAGATTCCTTCGCCGGCCGAATTCAAAACCTGGTTGAGAACTTCTTGGTTCTGCTTGAGCTTGTCAACCGAAGTGCGCAGGGAGGTGTTCTTGTCCCGCAGCTCGGCCCGTTCCCGACCGACCGAGCGCTGAGCGTGCACCGCGATCGTGGTGAGGCTGACAAACAGCAGGACAAAACCGCCGGCGATCGCGGCGTAGGTGGCTTCTTGGTTCTCAAGGACCAACCGCGCGACGCCCAGGCCAAGGGCCGTCGTCAGCAGGAAACCAATCAGAGCGAGGCGGAAGACCCGATCTCGGAGCAGCTGCCTCA
>CAYHSI010000262.1:0-3193 GCA_964359225.1 uncultured Anaerolineaceae bacterium | reverse complement strand
CGCTGCGCCCACAGGTCGCGGCGGATGGCGGCGTTGGCATTGTTGCAGAAGGCATTCTGCTGTGGGACAGCTGAGGCCGGCGGGTACAGCTTGGCGAAGATTTGCTGTTCACTGAAGCGGGTCGACGAGTGTCCGCGCTGCTTTCCGTAAACTATCGCGATCGCTGGATTCTGAAGGGGCTCCAGGAGCCGCTCCATCCAGTCCGGATAGACCGGGTACACGTGGGCGCTGGCCAGAACGACGACCGGAGCCCGCGCCTGGCCGATCCCCAGGTTGAGCGACCGGCCGAAGGTGAAATCCTTGGGCTCGATCGAGAGCACCCTCACCGGGTAGCGGCCGGCGATGGAGACCGTGCTATCGGTTGAGCCGGAGTCCACCAGCACGATCTCCGCGCCACCAATCGATTGGCGGAGGATGCCGGCGAGCAGCCGCTCGAGATGCCTCTCCTCGTTGTAAGCCCGGATTACTATGGAGCAGGTTGGGGTCTGCGTCATCAGGTTTACCGGTCAATCCGTCTGGATCCCACTGGCTCGGGTGGAATGGGCTGAAAGGTAATCAGCGCGGACCTTACCTTTGCTCTGTGGGCGCCGCCCCAGGAGTGGCCTGAGAGATCCTTCGTAGCTGGCCAGGAACGGCACTCGCGGGCAGCACCAACGGCCGCGTCCGGTTTCTCATGTATCTCCAACCGTAGCCGGCGAGCAAGGCGAGGTAGGCCTCGGCAGGAATACGAAATCGCGCCTGCCCGGCCGCCGCCGCCACTAGAACCAAAACCGCCACTGTCATCAGCCCGAGGCTCTGCAAGAATCGCTCGGCACCCTCACGCTGGCGGAATGAGCCAACGCCTACTGCGGCGAGAAACAGCAGGACGCCTGAGAACAAAAGGGAATAGGATTGGATCCCCAACCGAACCCACTCACCTTCCCCGGCACCCATCCACGACAAGCCGGGGCCAGGTTTCAGAAGGGCCGCGAGGGAATCCGGCAACGATCCTCGGAAGAGTCCACTGAGCAATCCTAAGCCGATCCAGTCGTTTTGTCCGAGCAGGATTCCCCAGGTGCCCAAATCCACACCGACCAATGAACGGGCCACCCCGAGCAACTGGGCTTTGACGAATGCGATCGGGTGTTCGCTCATCACTTCCAAGGTCAGCGCGAGCGTGTCACGCCCCGGGTCCAGCGTCGCTAGCGCGCGATCGCGATCCGTGCCTTCAACTTGGGCCACAACTTCCGCCAAGTTGAAACCAATCCAGGTCTTGGTGGGGACGGTGGAGAAGACATAATGCCCGGAAGAGATACCGTTACGCAGGATCCACGGGAGGGCAGCCAGCGCGCCAAGGCCGGCGAGGGCGGCGGCAAGCTTCAGCGCCTGGCGGTTTCCCCGACGCCGCCGGTCGAAGAGGAAGACTAGCAGTCCCCAAGTAGGGATCAAGCTGAGAGCGATTGGGCGTAGGTATGCCAATAGGCCAAGCGACAGCCCAACCAAGGCAATTAGGGCGGGGCTGGAGGCTTTAATGGCTCTTACCGCCAGCCAGGAAATTAGCGCAAGACCCATCGAGAATGGAATTTCGCTCATTACCGTGAGCGACCAGAGTGCCACGTTCGGGCTGAGTGCGTATAAGTAGGCGCCCGCAAGTCCAACAGCCGACTGCCCCACTTCCCTGCCCAGGCCAAGGATGAGGAGACAAGTCAGCCCGGATAGTGTCACCTGCACCAGGCTAATCTTCCAGGTTTCGGAGCCCAACGTCTTCTCCAGCGCCACCAGTATTAAAGGATAGCCTGGCGGTCTCACCAGTTCGGGCTTTCCGTCGGGCTGGACGCTGTATTGCCCGTCCACGGCGAAGCGATGTGCTAGCGCTAAGTAGCCTTTCGAGTCGGTCAGAATCCCACCATCGGGATGCTCCACAGTGATGACGACCAGCGCCGAGCGGGCAAGCAAGAACGCGATCAGGATTAGAACCGACTTGCGGCTCACGTTATGTGCTGCCAAGGCTTAACGAAATCACGTCCGTTGACTGCATGAAGGGTTTGTGCTCCAGGATTCCACGCGTGATCACCCTAAGCGCCGGCGAGGCTGCCAACCGTGAGGGATCGAAGGGCCGGAAAGTCACCATCCCGGGGAGCAATCGATAAGGCTCCAAGTGTTCGGAGAAATCCAGGGAGGCGTAATTGAGCTCAGAGTAAAGGAAGGCACGGGCGTTGGCGACATGCTCCGGACGGACTTTCTTGACCTCGCCATTCAACCAGGCTTCCAATTGGGTACGGAACGACTGCTTCGATGCGGGGAGGTTTACTGCCGGCAATTTGGCATAACGGCTCCGACCAGCACATAGGACAGGAATACCAAGGATAGCCGCTTCCAGACCAATGGAGGAGTTGTAGACCAAGACGAATTCTGACTGCTCCAGGAGCTCGTAGGAGCTCACATACTCTCGGGGCGAGATGAAGGTCACGTTCTCCAAGTCACTCAAACCTCGTTTTTCCACCCACTTTTCCACGCTTTCCCGGCTGACCTTCCCGGGCCGATTCTCGTCCGGGTGAGCACGGATGACGAACAGAATATCCGGGTGCGTCTGCACCGCCGCGAACACGTCCTCCAACCAGCCAAACATGTCGGAGTAAATCGTATTGGCATGGACTTGGCTGGTATCGAAGACCACATTGGTGAACACCGTCACCAACCGCCGGTGGCCCGTGAGCCGTTGGTTGATACGGTCCGGCAAGGGGGCCATTTCAGGCCAGAATCGAACTCCGGCCATGTTGAACCGTCCCTGGCGTCGCTCCTTTAAGGAGGCATCCAGCTCCTGATCTTGGGCCTTCGTCAGAGCGAACCCATCGGGGAGTTCCTGCTCACGGAAAGTGGCGTGCGCGTGGCTGAAATACGCAGAAAGGGGCTTGATGCCCACTTCATGGGTCACTACCGGAATATCGTGTCGCAGCGCAATCGCGCGGGCCACGGCCTCGGGATACATCAATCCATTGAATACAATGACCGCTCGGGGCTTAACCGATTGGCAAATCTGATCAAACTGACTGGCCAAACCCGCGGCCGACCGCAAATAGCTGCGGAAAAGCGAGCGGGTTGATGGCTCGTCCGCAAGCCGGTGCCGCCGAAGTGCCCAGCGCAGCCCGGGGAGGCAAAGCTCCCCTAGCGGGAGGTCCCGGTATCGAAATCCAACCAGCGAGTCCAGGGAGCC
>CAYHSI010000261.1:0-3206 GCA_964359225.1 uncultured Anaerolineaceae bacterium | reverse complement strand
ACCGCGAAGAACTCGAAGCCATCCGGGGTGGGCGGGTTCGGCTGGGGCGTGGTTCCCAGGAAGTTGTCGTGCTGGAAGCCGAACGTATCGGACGTGTGGGCGTGCAGCCGAGCCAACTGCATGCCGAAGGTCTCCCAATACCTTGGCGCGGGAGCAGCGGGGCGCAGGTCTTCCAACAGCAGGAAATCGGCACCGACCAGCAGCGGCGACGGGAGCCGCGGCCCGCCTTCCACCACAAGCGCCCGCAGTCCTTCGGCCTCGCGATGGAACATCGTATCCGGGGCATCGGCATTCTGCTTAACAAAGAAGGAAGGACCGCCGGCGGTGCGCAGGATCGCTCCCTGATTGATGCAGCCGCCGGCAACCGGCTGGAGATCGACGACCCGACCGTGCCCTTCGGCGGCGAGCCAGGCGATGACCGGCTCCGGAACGTTCAAACTTCCCCGCGTTCCAACGCCTCCAGGAGGCCTCGGACCGAGCGCTCGATGATTTGATACGTCTGCTCGAAATCGCCTCGGCCGCCATACCACGGATCCGGGACATCGAGCTCGTCTCGCTGCGGATCGAATTCGCGCAGCATCCGGATCTTGGGTCGCTGAACAGGGGTCCGGGCCAACTCGAGCAGGTCGGCCCGGTTGCTCTCATCCATCGCCAGGATCAGATCGAAGCGGCCCAGGTCGTTCGGGCGGACCTGGCGGGCCGCTCCGCCAAGGGTGAGCCCGTGCTTTGTCGCGGTTTCGACCATGCGCGGGTCCGGCGATTCGCCCGAGTGCCAGTCGCCAGTGCCGGCGGAGTCCACCGTGTAGTTGTCAGCAACACCCGCCCGGCGGGCGAGATCCGAGAAGAGTTGTTCAGCGAGCGGACTGCGAATGATATTGCCGAGGCAAACGAAGAGCAGCCGTCTCACGCGGGGAGGGTCAGGTCGGCTGGGTTAGGCTTGCTCAAGCGGGGCGGCGCGCGGGCCAGCGATCGGCGTCCGGCGCTCACGGTCGAAGGGAAGCTCGACCAACCTGGCTGGCGTTTCGTCGCCCTGGACCGACACCCGGCCGTCGTGGGCCGAAATCGCATCCGGCTTCACCACCGCCAGACCGATCCAGCCAAATCGAGGCGACTCCACGACCGAAGTGAGGGTGCCGATCGCTCGCCCGTTCTGGACGAGAGTGGTCTCGGCTTGGGCCGAGTGGGGCAGGGTGATTCCGGCGAGGCGCTTGGCCAGCTTGCCCCGGCTTTCCATACGGGCAATGATCTCCTGACCGGTATAGCAGCCCTTGGTGAAGCTCACCGCGGACGTCAGACCCACCTCTAGCGGAATCGAGTCGTCCAGGATCTCCCGGCCCGGCTCCGGGAGGCCGGCCTCGACTCGAAGCACATCATAGGCCGCCGAAGCCGCGGGTTCAGTAGCGAGGAGACGCGAGGCGGTGGGGTCAATTCCGGGCTGCATCAGGACTCGGAAGCCTGGCAACGGCGAGGCCACCGACCAAGCGAGACCATCCTCAAACGCCACGGTCCGATCGTCGGATGGGACCGGGCACTGGAGTCTCTCCAGCGCCTGGCCAGCGATTGGGCCGTAGGCTCCCCACAGGCCCCATCCCGGCTGAGCCGCCTCGATAGATATCTGGTCCCGAAAGAAGACGTGCTTTCGAAGCCAGGCACGAAGCTGGGCTTCCTTGCCGGGACTGGTCAGCAGGAGCAGATCCTCGTCACGGGTAAGGACCAGCACGACGTCAATCGTGCGTCCCAGCGGGTCGGTGAAGACCGTTTGGCGGACATGAAACGGGGCCATATCCAGTAGGTCGGCGGTCGACATCCGGTGCAGCAGATCCAATCGATCCTTGCCAACGAGTTCTATGAGGCCTGGATCGGGGTGGTGAACGATCAAAGCGGCCTCGAAGGCAGCTTGGTAGGCTTCCAGGGTGGGCGCATTCGAATGCATCGGCGAAGATTATACCCAGCGGGCATCGATCACGGGTTTGGCAGGCAGCCCTGCTGCGCCGGGTCACCCTGCGGATCATTGGAGCCTTTGGCGCTGTGCACCGCCTCCTGGGTATAATCACGCCCCTTTTCCGGCATCGGTCCTGCAGGGCCGAAGTCACCCATGGCGAAAAGTCGACCTGCCGCCGAAGATCTTTCGATCGAGAAGCTCGAAGCGATTCTGGCCCAGAAGCGGCTCGAGGCCCGGGGGGCGCGCCTGCGCCAGTTCCGGCGCAGTGGTCGAGCCGTTCGTCTGCGGCGCGACCTCGATCCGGTTACCGGCCTGCAGGGCTACCGGGCCGAGAACGAAGCTGGCGCCGGGGATGGCCAGCCCGCGGCTCCGCTGCGGGAAGGCGCTAGTAAGCTGCTGCTGGGAGTGGAAGTGGCAGCCGTACTCGGGTTGCTCTTCGTCCTGTTCAGCGGGGTCGGGGCCCTGCGGTCGCTCAACCAGGAGGTCTCGGCCGCCCGCCTGCCCGCCTCTCCTACCCCGCTCATCCGGGCGGTCGTGCTGCCTTCCGGTCACACCCCTCCCACCGCCCCCGGCGGCGCTCAACCGAACGAATCTGAGATCCCTCAACATCTCCGCCCGCTGGTCCAATCGATGCCGGCCCCCGAGATCCCGACCCCCAGCGTGGCCCAAGCCCAACGGATCTACATTTCGGCATTGTGGGATACAGCCGCGCCGGTGGTGCAGGGCGATGGCTGGGAGCAGCTCAAGAAAGGTGTGGCCCAACACATCGGGAGTGCCAACCCGGGGGAGGCCGGCAACGTCGTGCTCTCCGCTCACAACGACATCTTTGGAGAGCTGTTCCGAGACCTGGATCGGCTTAAACCCGGGGATGATGTGGTGCTCTCCACCGGAGTTCAGGATTTTGTTTACAAGGTGACCGGGCTGCAGATCGTCGAACCCACCTTCGTCAGCGTTATGGAGCCAACCACCCGGCCGACCATCACGTTGATCTCTTGCTATCCCTATCTAATAGATACGCAGCGAATCGTCGTCACAGCGGAGCTGGTGGAGAGCTAACCGAGGAACGCGACGACCCCCCTCAGAATCCTCGCAAGTCAGACTGTTACAATTCGATTGCTCCGCCCCTCGTAGTGCACCGAGGCGGCGGGCCTGTGAGCTTCTAAATGGAAGATCGTAGCTCTCTCGGCCCGCGGGTACGGTTCAGCTTGCTGTGGAGGATCACGCTGCCCTTCATGCTGCTGGCGATGATCCTTGGATTCGGCGC
>CAYHSI010000260.1:0-3224 GCA_964359225.1 uncultured Anaerolineaceae bacterium | reverse complement strand
ACGACGGCCGCCTGGCCGTCGTTGTAGCGAGTGTCAATGAGATCCAGGTAGTCGAGCAGTGGACCGATGATCGAACGATACGGAGAGGGAATGATCACTAACGGGACGTCCGGCCACGAGCGCGCCCACTCCTTCTGCACCTTCTCGCCGGATCCGGGCTCGAGCTCAATATAGGCCGCGGTGACATTCTTGGTAATCGCACGGGCGAAGTTGATCGCGTCGACCACTCCACGATGTACGCCGGAGATGGGAACTACAGCCCGGATCGGGGCAAACTTCTGCAGCGCAGGGGAGGAACCCTGGAGGGAGAGCTGCCGGGCTAGCTCGCGATAGTGGGCCCGGATTGGAAGGAAGATTCCGACCAGCAGCGGAATCAGCAGCAGGCTGATCCAGGCCCCTTCGGCGAATTTGCTCACGCCGACGATAACCAAAGTCATTCCAGTCAGCAGACCGCCGACCCCATTGATTCCGGCCTTGACCGCCCAGCTGCCCTTCCGCTCCTGAGCCCAATGTACGACCATGCCGATTTGGGAGAGGGTGAAAGCGAGAAACACCCCGACCGCGAATAGGGGGATCAGGGCATGGGTGTCGCCTTGAAAGACCACGATAAGGGCGGCGGTGGCGGCGGTCAGGACCAGGATTCCATTGTTGAAGGCCAGTCGATCCCCCAGGGCGGACAACTGGCGCGGCAGAAATCCATCGCGGGCCAAGATCGAAGCGAGACGCGGGAAGCCGGCAAAGCTGGTGTTGGCAGCGACCACCAGGATGAGCAACGTGCTCACCTGGATCGTCAGGTAGGCCGGCCCGCTGCCCAACAGTCGCCGCGCTAGCGCCGAAAGGATGGTCTCCTCCCCGGCGGGAATCACGGCGAAATAATGGGTCAGGCCAATGCTGCCGGCGAACAAGGTGGCCATGAGTGCGGCCATGACAATCAAAGTGATCCCGGCATTCTTGGATTCGGGGGGCCGGAAGGCGGGCACCCCGTTGCTGATCGCTTCGATGCCAGTTAGCGCAGTGCACCCGGCCGAGAATGTGTGCAGGATCAGCAAGGTCGTCAACAACTGCTGCCCCGGCACCGCCGCGGGATCAAACGATCCGGGCCCCTCAACCACCGCCCGGACCAGGCCATAGGCCAGCATGGGCAGGTAAGTAGCAAGAAATAGGTACACCGGGATCGCGATCACCGTGCCGGTCTCGCGGACCCCCCGCATATTGAGCAAAGTAATGAGCAGCAATCCCAGGAGGGCCAAAGTGACTCGGTGGGGCCACAAGCCGGGGAACGCCGAGGCGATTGCCGCCACCCCGGCCGTAAGGCTCACCGCGGCGGTCAGGACATAGTCGATCAGGAGCGCCGCCGCGGCGACCAATCCTGGCAGGGTACCCAGGTTTTCACGGGCGACGATGTAGGAGCCGCCCCCGGAAGGGTAAGCATGGACGGTCTGGAAGTAGGAGATGGCCACCAGTACAAGCAGGCCGGTGATGGCCAGGCCGATCGGCCAGCTCAGGGCCAAGCCGGCACTGCCCGCAACGATCAACCCAAGGAAGATTTCCTGGTTGGCGTAGGCGATGGACGAGAGTGCATCCGGCGAGAAAGCCGCCAGCGCCCGGACCTTATTGATCCGTTCGGAGCTGAGCTGTTGGGTGGTGAGCGGCGATCCAACCAGCAGATGCCGGAGAGTGCTCAGCATATCGCCCTAGTCTCCGGTCGGCACGATGCCGGCCCCCTCCACCATGAGCACAACTGCATGCTCGGGTGCCCGGGTCCGATGCACAACACCCTTGGGAACCACGATCCCGCGGCGCTCGGTCAGCTCCACACTGCGGCCCTCCAAATCGACGAAGAAGCGGCCCTCGACCACATAGAAGAACTCATCCTCGTCGTCATGTTTGTGCCAGTGATATTCGCCGTGGAAAACTCCTAATCTCACGACCGAATCGTTCACCTGACACAGCGTCTGGTTGTACCAGGGATGAGAATTGGCATCCACCAGGGCTTGGACATCGATCACTTCCAATGGCGAGTGGAGGATGTTGAGGTAGGTTGCATAGGGATAGGAAGGTTGAGCTTCTGCGCTGCCTGTTTGGTCTTCCATTCTTGCGCCCTTTCGGTCAGGACCCGCCCAGGTACCGACCGAACCAGGCTAACGTGCGGGCCCAGGCGTCGGTCGCTGCCGCAGCATCGTAGCGGGATCCCGTGTCATTGTGGAAGGCGTGGTCGGTATTCGGATAGATCACCTTCTCGTATGGCTTTCCGAGCCGCAGCATCTCGGCCTCGATTGCCGGGATGCTCTGGTTGATCCGGTCGTCCCTACCGGCATAAATCGCCAGCACCGCGCCCTGGATCGAAGCCAACTCACTAGGGTCGGGATGCGGGCCGTAAAAGGGTACGGCTGCCCGCACCTCGGCCAACCCGATGGCGACCCGCCAGGTGACCCCGCCGCCAAAACAGAACCCGACCATCCCCACCCCATCAGTCCGGACCTGGGGTTGCGTTTGCAGCCAGCGCCAACCATCTGTGAAATCTCTCACAAACTGATCGGGCGGTTGATTACTCAGCATCCCGGGGATCTGCGAAGAATCGGCGACGGCCTCGGTCCCTCCCAGCCGCGAGAGCAGATCGACCGCCAAGCCGAAATATCCGGCAGACGCCAGTCGGCGGGCGACATCCTTGATGTGCTCGGTCAGCCCGCGATTTTCGTGGCAGACCAGCACTGCCGGGTGCGGGCCCTCGCCCGCCGGACGAGCAAGATAAGCCCGCAGCGTTGTGTCGGTCGCGGGGAACTCGACCTCCCCGCTTGCCAACCCCGAGGTCGGCTCCGTGGCCTGTGGATCTTCGCCGTCCGATGCGCTTTCGGGCTGACCCGAGGACATGGCTGGGATGGTGGTATTTGTACCCTCGGGCGTGCGCACGGATGAGCCACCATTCGAGGCGGCCGGGGTACAAGCGACCAGCAGTGACTCGGCCAGGGTAAGGCTCCCGACGATTCCCGCTATCAGCTTGCCGGCCTCCCGCCGGGTGAGCAGCCCCTGCTCGTAATCCTCCAGGAATTCGCTGAGCAGATAGCCTTTGAAGTCCGGTGGCATGCTTACTCCTCAAACGGAACGCAGCACTCCACTCCATGATACACGGTCCAGTTGGGCTAACAGTTCGGATCGAGCTGGTCGGGCTCCAGGTCCCGCCCAAACAGCAGGAAGTAAGCCGTCCCTCCCAGTCCGAACAGCGA
>CAYHSI010000259.1:0-3235 GCA_964359225.1 uncultured Anaerolineaceae bacterium | reverse complement strand
TACGACTATTTGACCAAGCCGCTCGAATCCCTGGCCGACTTTGATGTCACGGTGAGCCGGGCGCTCGAGCACGCCTTCTTGCTCGATGAGAACAAGCGGCTGTTCGCCGAGGTTCAACGGCTGGCAGTCACCGACGCACTGACCGGTCTCTACAACCGACACAAGCTGGATGAAGTCCTGGCAACCGAATTCGAACGCGCCCGTCGCTACAAGCGACCGCTCTCCATCATCATGCTTGACATGGATGGACTGAAAACGATCAACGATACCTATGGCCACCCGGCCGGCGATGTTGCGCTCAAGATCGTCGCCGACGCGATCCGCAAGACCACCCGGCGAGTCGACCTGCCGGCCCGCTTCGGCGGGGACGAATTCATCGTCCTGCTGCCAGAGGTCGAGCTGGACATCGCCGTGCGCATCGCGGAGCGAATTAGCGAGAACATCAAACCCAGCCAAGACCAGAAAGACATGTTCTCGATCAGCGGGGGCGTGGCTCAGCTGCGAGACGAGCATGCCTCTGCAGAGGATTTCATTCGGGCCGTGGACGAAGCCCTCTATCGGGCCAAGCGAGCCGGCGGAGCCCAGATCATGCTGCCGGTCATCGAGGAGAACGCGCCTGCGGTCCTGGAGGGGAACTAGCGTAAGTTGGCTCCCAACCTGCGATCCGGAGGACTGCTGAAACGGGGAATGTCAATATGCAGATGACGGGAACTGCCTTCGAACGGGTAGTCGGTGAGCCCAGGCCTGAGCAAGATGCCCAGGCCACGTTGCTCTCCAGAGTGTTCTCGGTCTTCGCCGGCCTGCGGGCCAAGCTGATTATCCCCTACGTCATTTTGACCCTGTTGATCGCGATGGTGGGGGTCTATGTCATTACCCGGCTGGTGACCTCATCCGTGGTGGAGCGTTTCAACAATCAGCTTCTGGAAGCCAGTCGGGTGGCCGGCGACGGCATCGTGCGCCAGGAGCGCACCCACCTGGAAGACCTGCGGCTCATGGCCTTCACCGAGGGAGTGCCGGAGGCACTGGTTGCCCACGATGCGCAGGCCCTGAAGGACCTGCTCTTCCCGCTCGCCCTCAACAACGACATCCAGGCCGTAACGGTCATCGATCTCAATGGCAGCGAAGTGATCACGTTGGCCAAGCACCCGGTCTCCGGTGAATACATCACCTCCGAGGCCGGCGACTTCTCCCAGTTCGGGATCGTCGCTGAAATTCTCGCCAACCAGCAGGACGGGCTGGGAGACAAGTACGCCGGATTGCTGGTCACCTCGTTCGGGCCCTACCTCTTCACCAGCGCCCCGGTGCGCGATTCGGATGGTCAGCTCCTGGGGGTAATGCTGGCCGGCACCCGGCTCGAATCGCTGCTGGCCGAGGTCAAGAGCCAGTCCCTGGCCGATGCGGTTCTGCTCGACAAAGACGGCAAGCTGGTCGCCACGACCTTCGTGGAGCCCGAGACCGGCTTTGGTCCGGTGGAGATCAACCCGGGATTGTTCAACGACACCAACACTTCCGTCACTCTAGATTTTGAACTCTACGGTCGTGAGTACAAGTCAACCTACTCACCGCTCGTCTTGCGGCAGTCTGAGACCGGGATCCTGGGTGTGGCGTTGGCCAGCAATTTCGTAGTTACGACCATGGCCACCAGCCGGGGGACGTTCAGCCTGATCTTTGCCGCAGCGACGATCGCTACGATCGTGGTTGGTTACCTGTTGGCGCAGAGCATCGCTCGGCCAATCCTGCGCCTCCGGAGCGTGTCGCAGGCCGTGGCCGCCGGTGATCTAAACCAAGACACCGGCGTCCGGGGAGCCGACGAGATCGGCGAACTGGCCAGCGCTTTCGACATCATGACCCTGAGGCTGCGCGAACGCACCGCCGAGGCCGTCCAGCTCTACGACGAAACCGTAGTGCGCAATCAAGAACTCGCAGATATCAACGCCCGGCTGCAATCCGCCCAGGCTCAATTGATTCAATCGGAAAAGTTGGCCACCGTCGGGCAGCTCACGGCCGGCATCGTGCATGACGTCAAGAACCCGCTGGCAGTGATCAAGGGGATAGCCGAGGAGCTCGCCGAGGAATTCGGGCTGGATCCCACCACCCGCGATCAACTGAAGACGATCCGAGAAAGCGCGGCCAAGGCCAGCACCATCGTCACGGATCTATTGAAGTTCGCCCGCCAGTCCACGCCGGAGATGGAACGGCATGACCTCAAGGAAACGATCGAGTCCTCGGTCCGGCTGACCGAATACCTGGCTCGCAAGTCGAACGTCCAGATCAAAATGGACCTGCCGCGCACGCCGGTCATGGTCACTTACGACGCTCAGCAGATCGAACAGGTGCTCATGAACTTGATCAGCAACGCGATCCAAGCCATCAAGAAAGGCGGGGCTGTTCGGATCAACTTGAGCGAAGCCGGCGGGGCGGTTGCGATCGCAGTCCAGGACAACGGCATCGGGATCCCCGAGAAGAACCTCCAGCGGATCTTTGATCCGTTCTTCACCACCAAGCCGGAAGGGGAAGGAACCGGCCTGGGCCTTTCAGTAAGCTTTGGAATAGTCACTCGACACCGGGGTCGGATTGAGGTTGACAGCAAACCCGGGCTCGGCACAACCTTCACGATCCTCCTGCCCATCGATCAGGAGGACGTTTCGCTGGAGGCCGAGCAGGAACTGGCGATCGCCTGATCGCGCCGCTCTGAATGGCCTGCAGTGGGCGGGGCCTCCGAGCCGGCGCGGTTAGGAAGTGGGCACAAATCAGGGGTGGGCAATCTGACCGCCGCGGCTTCGCCAAGCTTGGGCCGCCGCGGGCAGCCCCCCAAGAATATGAGGTGAAAGTCGATGCGCGTCACAGAGTGGAGCGCAGCATTGGCAGGGCGTACAAATGAAGTCTTGCAGCGGTCTTTTGTCTTCCGACTCCAGACGTGGATCGTGTTTCCTCATCCACGCCAGTCTTGCGTTTAAGAGCCCCCTCCTCGGCAGTCAAAATCTGAAGGTCGATCTCCGATGAAGATCGACTCGCCGTTCACCCAGCTGCGGGAGGCCGCGGTCAAGGCGGCCCGCCCGAGCAAGGCCCGGGAGCAAGAAGAGCAGCGGTCCGAGCTGCGCACCTTACTGCGCTGGCTGCTGCTGGTCCCGCTGATCTTCATCTTGTTATTTGGCTGCGGGTGGATGGCTACGGTTGGCTTGCCGGTGGCCAGCGCCGATACCCGCTCGCTCATGAACGCCGACTACGGCCCCTG
>CAYHSI010000258.1:0-3252 GCA_964359225.1 uncultured Anaerolineaceae bacterium | reverse complement strand
CAGCGCCGCTACTTCCGCGGAGAGGTAGCCCCCGCGCCGCACGGGGTCCTGGCGGCGGCCGAGCGACGCCGCGTCCTCTTCCTGTGCACGGGTAACTCGGCCCGCTCGCAGATGGCCGAAGCCATCGTGAACGCCCACATGAGGGTGCGGTGGGAGGCGCAGTCCGCCGGGACCAGGCCGGCTGGTTACGTCCATCCCTTTGCCGTGCAGGTCCTTGCCGACATCGGCATCGATCATCAGGGACGAACGAAGTCCGTGGAGGAGATGCGCGACATCCCATTCGATCTGGTGGTCACGGTCTGTGACGCGGCGGCCGAGGAGTGCCCGTTGTGGCTAGGGACCGGGCGGAGAATCCATTTGGGCTTCCCAGATCCGGCCAAGACTCCCGGGAGTGACGAAGACGTGCGTGCTGCCTTTCGCACAGTCCGCGACGGGATGCTCCACCGGATCCCCGCACTTCTTCAGGAATCTGCCGCACAGGGCCCTCCGCGCCCGTGACCGGGTTCGGTGAGACCTTGGCCGGACCCCTCCGGAGTCAGCCGAGTCCGAGAGACAGCCTGAGACAACCCTCCGATCGGTCACAACGCCGGACCAAGTGCCCTCCTCGCAGGCGGCTGCCTGAACTCCTCTCTGTCTGATTTACTCCATCTGATCCCGTTGGCCGCCCTGTCCGGAGTAGGGGCCGTGGCCTATTTTGGGACTTCGGCCAGTGCCGCGGCGCCGGCCGACGGCGCGGCGCCACCTGAGCCTGCGAACGACACATTGTCCTCGCGCGAACTGAGCATGGCTGCCGGCTCGGATCCAAAAAGCGAGGCCGCTTTCCCGTTCGAGTCCGCCTTCAACATCGCCAAGAGCCCAGCTGTTATGGGTCCATCGGGCGGAACACCAGGTTCCTGAACCAGAAAGATGTAATCGACCAGGTATTCGGCCAAGGCTGGATCGCTTCTGGCTCGCATATCCAGTGTGATGCCAACATTGTTAATAGGATTCTTTCCCCCCCCTTTGCTGCACGCGAGAGCAAGAGATCGGCTACACCGCCAATTCCTTGGGACCCGACGATGGAGCGAGGAGTCAGGCCGCGCAGGGGGGAGCTCGAGCAGACTGCCGTTCACCGGCCTCGTCGCTTCGGCCTGTGCGCAGCTTTCTGGTCACCGGCGATGAGACGGCAGCTAGGAGCGATGTATTTCATTCGTCGGGGTGCACTTATGGGCCCCAAATCGCGGGCCGCTCGACCATTCGCTGTCACTCTGGTATACTGATCATCAGTATATCTGAATATCAGGAGGACTGATGACGACCAGCATGTCGCTCAGCTTGGGCCAACGAGGTGTGCTAACCCTACCGAAATCGCTGCGGGAGCAGTACTCGCTGCAACCTGGGAACTCGTTCACGCTGCTCGATCTCGGAGGAGTCTTCGTTCTAAGCCCGAAAGCAATGCAGATCGATGAGCTATCCGCCAGGATCACCAAATCGCTCGTAGAGAAAGGTGAGGACCTGGAGGGGATGTTGAGAATCCTGCGCGAGCAGCGAGAGCGGTATGGTGGCCAAGATCCGGATCTTCCTTGACACCAGCGCGATCTTCGCGGGGATTTGGTCGGACCGGGGCGGAAGCCGAATGCTGCTCAGGCTAGGTGAGGCTGAGGCAATCGCTCTAGTGACGAGTCGCTTCGCGCTGCAGGAGCTTGAGGGCGCATTGCGCGCGCAGGCTCCTGAAGTGCTAGGCACTCTGGCTTTATTGCTGGATCGGGCTCAATTCACGATTGTCGGACCTCCCGATAAGGATCAGCTTGGGTTGACCAGCAGGCTCGTCGACCATCCGGGGGATGCGAATATCCTGGGGTCGGCGTTGGGTGGCCAGGTCGAGTTCTTCGTCACGCTGGATCAGAAGCACTTCCTGGCGAATGACCGGCTGGTGAGTGGATTTCCCTTCCAGCTCGGCACACCCGGAGAGTGTCTCGACTGGCTTCGCCGCAGGCTGCGGGTTGGATAGCGGGGAAACAATTCGGTCCGGGTAGGGTTGTAAGTGCTGGTCCGAAGAGACCCGGGGTAGGTACCAAGGATCCGCGTGGCTTACCTAGCAGAGTGAGGAGAGCATGAACTCAAAGGCATTGACGGCTGAGTTTGTCGGGACCTTCGCCCTGGTTTTCGTCGGGGCGGGGGCGGGGGCGATCGGAGTCGGGGGCCTGGTCGGCGTGGCGTTGGCGCACGGCCTGGTCCTGATGGCCGTCGCGGCGGCCTACGGCCAAATCTCAGGCGCTCATATCAACCCGGCGGTGACGATCGCGCTCTGGGTCGGGCGGCAGATCAAAACGGCCGAGGCGGTTGGCTACATCGTGGTCCAAGTATTGGGTGGGATCGTCGGGGCCATGATGCTGCGCTTCGTGCTCGGGGGCACGAGCAGCGGCCTGGGGGCAACCGTCTTGGCGGGCAGTGTCTCGCCGACCCAGGGGCTCGTCGTGGAGGCGGTGCTGACCTTCTTCCTGGTCAATACGATTTACAACACGGCTGTGAGCGGCAAGGCCGGTAACCTGGCGCCCGCGGCGATTGGGCTGACGCTGGCGTTCTGCATCCTGATGGGCGGACCGCTGACCGGCGCCTCCGTGAACCCGGCCCGGACGCTCGGGCCGGCGATCGTGGCGGGAAATTACGCCGATCTGTGGGTGTACCTGGTCGGGCCGGTGATCGGCGGCCTAGCGGCGACGGTGCTGTATGATCGGGTCCTCAAGAGCCGTTAGAGACTAGCTCGCGGATCGAACAAAAAAGAGGCCCCCGCTTAGCGGGGGCCTCTTTCGTGGTTGGCGTCTTAGTTAGACTACCGTGACGTCGGCCGCCTGCAATCCCTTGGGGCCCTGCTGGATGGTGAATTCCACCCGCTGGCCTTCCTGGAGAGAGCGGAAGCCGTTGCCCTGGATCGCCGAGAAGTGAACGAAGACGTCGTCTCCGCCTTCACGGGCGATGAATCCATAGCCCTTTCCGTCGTTGAACCACTTGACCGTACCGGTAACTCTTTCAGTCATGTTGCTTGCCTCCTTTAGGCAATAAAGATTTGTGGTGCTTGCTTCGTTCCCGGTGGTCGGGCATGTGGTTAACCAATCCGGCCCAGGCATCGTTCGCCCGGGCCGTGATCTTTCGACTTCCAGACAGAACTTGCTCGCAACCTACAAGCCATTAATATACCACATTAGTCTCAGAGCGCAAGGGTCAATTTCCGGGCTAGCGGACAATCTCGAGCGCCCGGCGGATCCGCTCTAC
>CAYHSI010000257.1:0-3276 GCA_964359225.1 uncultured Anaerolineaceae bacterium | reverse complement strand
CAAGCATCCACCGCGGAACCGGCCCTGGCCACGGGCACCGGCCTGGACAACCGCTTCCTCCCGCACGCTTCCCACGGCAAGGATCGCGGCCTCCGGCGGATTGATGATGGCAATGAAATGGTCGACCTGGTACATCCCGAGATTGGACACAGTAAACGTGGAGCCCTCGATGTCCCCCGCACGAACCCGCCCAGCGCGGGCTCGTCCGACGAGTTCGCGCAGCTCGGAGGAGAGTTGACCCAGCGGCGTTCGGTCAGCCGCTCGGAGGACCACCGTAAGCAGCCCCTCTTCCAAGGCGACCGCAACTCCGATATTGATCTCGCCGTGCCGGACGAGCTGATCGCCCTCGAGCCCTGAATTGAGGTTCGGGAACTCGCGCAGCGCCAGTGCGGCAGCCTTGACCAGGAAATCGTTGACTGAGAATTTAGAGTCTTCCCCCAACCGCGAATTCAAATCTCTGCGCAGTGCCATCAGCGGCCCGGCATCCAGATCGGCGGAAACATAGAAATGCGGGACCTGCTGTTTGGAAGCCGTCATGCGCCGGCCGATGGTCGCCCGCAGCTTGGAGAGCGGCAACCGTTCGGTCTCAAGGGTCCGCTGCGCACCTGCGCCGCCCGGCGCACCCAACACGGCTTGCACGTCGCGCTTGACAATTCGACCGTGCGGCCCGCTGCCTGCCAGACCTCGTAAGTTGATCCCACCCTCGGCGGCCAGCCGCCTGGCGACCGGCGAAGCCCGCACGCCGCCCGGGAGGTTGCCGTCACCATTTTCGGGACTCCCGACCGCCAGCACCTTTTCGGGCGCAGGCATCGCCTGCTTGGCCGCCGCAGCTGGCCCGGGAGCTTGCCCGACGAGTACCGCTACATCGACCTGCTCGCCAGGCTCTCCGATCACCGCGATCGGGGCTCCCACCGGCACAGAAGTGTGCTCTGGTACCAGGTGTTTGTGCACGACCCCGCCGGCCTCCGACTCGACTTCAATCGTAGCCTTGTCGGTCTCAATCTCCGCAAGCACCTCACCCTTCTGCACGGAATCGCCCTCGCCCTTCACCCAGCGGACCAACAATCCTTCGGCCATGTCAAAGCCGAGCTTGGGCATCTTGACGACCGTCGCCATCAAAGCAGCTCGCGCACGGCCTTGAGGATATCGTCAACCTGGGGGAGTGCCTGCTGCTCGAGCTCCCGGTTGTAGGGTAAAGGGACCTCCTCCTGGGCGACCCGCTTGACCGGTGCGTCCAAGTAGTCGAAGGCTTCTTCGCTCAATCGGCTGGCGACCTCGGCGCCAACTCCGAAGGAGCGCCACCCTTCTTCGACCACGACCGCCCGATTGGTTCGTTGGACCGAGGCAATCGCCGGGCCCATATCCAGCGGACGAAGCGAGCGCAGGTCGATGACTTCTGCCTGCACGCCCTCGAGCGCAAGCTGCTCGGCGGCCTGCAGAGACAATTGCAGCATCTTGGAATAGGTGATGATCGTTACATCCGAACCCTGCCGCTGCACTTTCGAGACCCCGATCGGCTCGACATAGTCCCCCTCAGGAACTTCGCCCTTTGTCTGGTAGAGGGTGGCGTGCTCGATGAACATCACCGGGTCATCGGTCCGAATGGCGGCTTTGAGCAGGCCCTTCGCGTCGCGGGGAGTGCCCGGGGCAACCACCTTGAGCCCTGGGAAGTGGGCGAACACGGCATCCGGCGTCTGAGAGTGGGTCGCGCCGAGTTGCCGGCCGCCGCCGCCCACGGCTCGGATCACGACCGGAACCCGGAACTGCCCGCCGAACATGTAGTGGATCTTGGCCGCCCCATTCACGATCTGGTCCATCGCCAGGAAGGCGAAGTTGATCGTCATCAACTCCGCCACCGGCCGCAGCCCGGCCATCGCTGCCCCGTTGGCGGCGCCGACGATCACTCCTTCGGCGATCGGAGTATCCCGCACCCGTTCCGGACCGAAGTGATCGTAGAACCCACGGGTGACGGCGTAGGTACCGCCCCACAGGCCGACTTCCTCACCAAGGATGATAACCCGCGAGTCGCGCTCCATCTCCTCCCAGAGGGCTTGCGAGATTGCTTCCCGGATGGTGATCTCAGGCATTCAGTTTTCCGTGTAGATGTCGGTATAGAGGTCGGCAGGCACCGGGTCCGGGCTGCTCTCGGCGAATTCGATCGCGGCCTGGATTTCCATTTCGACCCGGCCATTTTCCTCGTCGAGGGCCTCTGAATCGAAATGTCCCTCGGCGATTAACTGTGATCGGAAGAGTGCGATCGGATCGTCCTTGCGCATGCGCTCGATTTCTTCGCTGTCGCGGTAGCGCTCCGGATCGCCCATCGAGTGCCCGCGATATCGGTAGGTAACGATTTCGAGAAAGTAGGGGGTGCTGGACTCCCGCACAGTTGCCAAAGCGTCCTGAGTGGCCGCCCGGACCTCCAGGACATCCATGCCGTTCACGCTGGAATTCGGCATTGCATAGCCTTCGGCCTTCTGCCTCATCTCCAAGACTGCCGAGGAGCGCTCGACCGAGGTCCCCATCCCGTATTTGTTGTTCTCGCAGATCCAGAGTACTGGGAGCTTCCACACCATCGAGAGATTTAGCGATTCGTGGAAATAGCCGATATTGGTGGCCCCGTCTCCGAACATGCAGATCGTCACCGCGTCATAGCCACGATACTGATCGGCCAATGCCATCCCCACCGCCAAAGGCAGGTGCCCTCCGACGATGGCGTAGCCGCCCCAGAAGTTCTTGTGGACGTCCGCCAGGTGCATCGAGCCGCCTTTGCCTTTGGCCGCCCCGGTGGCTTTGCCGAGCAACTCGGCCATCACGACCTTGGCCTCCATTCCACAAGCTATGGCCACCCCGTGATCCCGATAGGCAGTGAGCACTCGATCCTTGGGAAGCCGTACGGACAGGACTCCGCTTGCGACGGCCTCCTGGCCGATGTACAGATGCAGGAAGCCACCGATCTTTCCTTGCTGGTAGAGCCGGGCCGCCTCTTCCTCCAGACGGCGAACCAGCACCATCTCATGGAAAAGGCGGAGCATTTCTTTCTCGTCCACGGTCTTGATCGCGACGTCAACCTGCGCCATGGGGCAACTCCATCAGGGCATCAACACTCAGCCATCGGCTGAGTTACGGCCGGCAACGATTAGCCCCGGTCGGCCGGGGCCAGCGAGATTATATCAGAGGGGTTATTCCTCCGCCTTCAGGGGGGACCCAAGAGCCCTCAAGTCGAACTCGACCTCTCCCAGATCGGTCCCCGTAGGCAGCGGTAGGCGGATCACGAAC
>CAYHSI010000256.1:0-3299 GCA_964359225.1 uncultured Anaerolineaceae bacterium | reverse complement strand
TGGTCCTAACCGCCGAGAAGGACGTGGAGGGACTGCGGGCCAATGTCGCCCTCCAACAGATGGTCGGAATCAAGACCGACATCCTCTCAGAGGCAGAAGTCAGACGACGTTGGCCGTTCCTAAAGACCAACGATCTGGTGGCCGCGGCTTACGAACCCGATTCGGGCTACGCCGACCCAAATCTCACGAACGGCAGCTACGCCAAAGCGGCCCAAGCCAAGGGCGCCGAATTCATCCTGGATACCGAGGTAAATGGCCTGCAGCTGCGATCGGGGAGGGTTCGAGGGGTGACCACTTCGCACGGGACATTCGAAGCCCCGGTCGTCATCAATTGTGCCGGCCCGTGGGGCGCACGGGTCGCTCGCTGGGCTGGCGTCGAGGTTCCCATAAACTCCTGCAGGGTGCAGGTGGCATTCTTTCGACGGCCGACCGGCTATACCGACGAACACCCGGTGGTCGCCGACTTCACAACCGCCAGCTATTGGCGGCCGGAGACCGGGGGCTTGACGTTGGTAGGTTTGATCGATCCATCCGAATTGAACCACGTGGTCGATCCCGATTCATACAACGAAAGGGTGGGGTTGGATTTCGTAGCTGACGCGGGGGATCGTTTGGTTCGGCGCTTCCCTGCCATGGAGAATAGCGCCAGCGCCTCCGGCTACGCCGGGCTGTACGCGATCACGCCTGACTGGCATCCGGTCATTGACGAGCTGATCGAGGGAAGCGGCTTCTACATGTGCTCGGGATTCAGCGGCCATGGCTTCAAGCTTGGTCCGGCCGTTGGGCTGATGGTGGCCGACATGATCACCGGCCGATCTACGGAAGGAATGGGTCGCCAGCTATTCCGACTGGCCCGGTTTCAAGAAGACGACCTCGTTCGCGGCCGTTACGAATACAGCATTGCCGGTTGAGCCGCGGGATTGGCCTTTACTCGTACCGCAACGCGTCGATTGGGTTCAGGCTGGCGGCCCGAGTGGCGGGGTAGATCCCAAAGAAGAGTCCGACCAGGCCGGAGAAGCTAGTCGCCAGCAGCACCGCCTGGAGCGAGAGGTTCGGAGCCAGGTCACTCGCCGCCCGACCGATCCCCCAGGTGCCCAAGCCTCCCAACCCGACCCCCAACAATCCGCCGGCGACCGCCAGAACCACACTCTCTAACAGGAACTGCAGCAGGATGTCCCGCCGGCGGGCGCCGACGGCCTTGCGCAGCCCAATTTCGCGGGTCCGCTCCGTGACCGAAACCAACATGATGTTCATGATCCCAATCCCGCCGACCAGCAGCGAGATGGCGGCAATGGCTCCCAGGAAAATGGTGACCACGTTCAATACACTCGCGGCCGAGGCCAGGATTTCGGCCTGGCTGATCACCGTGAAATCATCCTCGTCGTTAGGTTGGATTTCGTGGCGTTGGCGGAGGATCGAGGTAATCTCTTCTTCGGCCTGCGCCGCTCGCTCCTCCGTGATCGCCTGGACGTAAATCAGCGAGATGTGGAAATCCCCCCGTCTCCCGCGGGAGGGAAAGATCCGGGTCTGGGCAGTCGACAGCGGGATGTAGACGATATTGTCTTCGTTGGCAAATGCCGATCCTCCCCGGGATTCCAGGACCCCCACCACCCGGAAAAGGATGTCGTCCAGCCGGATCTGCTCGCCGATGGGGAGCGCATTCTCCGGGAAGAGCTCGTCCACGACCAACGGCCCGATGACTGCCACCCGTGACTCGGCGACCTGGTCACCTTCGTCCAAGAATCGGCCCGCGCTCAGATCGGCGTTGCGCAGATCGTCGTAGTTGGAGCCGACCCCGGAAATTGACAGGATCCGGCTTTCCCCCCGGTAGTTGACCACGGCCGAGCCGGTCAACTCCAACCCGACCGCCAGCACGTCGGGCGCCAGCTCAGAATCCAGCAACGCAGCGGCGTCTCCATTGGTCAGGCCTTTGCCCCCGATCCCGGCGGAGGCCGCGCCCCCGCGTTGCGAATCAAAGGTCCCCGGCGCCACGAACAGCAGGTTGGAGCCGATGCTCCGGAATTGATTCGTGATGTAGGCCTCGACCGCGTTGCCGGCCGACATCAGGGTGACCACTGCTCCCACCCCGATGATGATGCCCAGCATCGTCAATGCCGCCCGCAGCTTGTTCGCCGAAAGTGCGCCCAACGCCACCCGTCCGCTCTCGAGCAGGTTCATCGGGCGCGGGCCTCCTCTTCCAGACTGACCTCCGAGGGCCGCTCCGATTCCCCGGCCCGCAGCGGATGCGCCACCGCCTCGTCGACGACGATCCGCCCATCTTGCAGACGAATCACCCGCTGGGTGTGCCGAGCAATGAAGGGATCGTGGGTGACGATCAGCACCGTGATCCCGGCCTCCCGATTCAGGGACTGCAGGATGCCCATAATTTCAATTCCTGACTTGCTGTCGAGGTTGCCGGTCGGCTCGTCGGCCAGAATGATGGCCGGCTCGTTGACCAGCGCCCGGGCGATCGCAACCCGCTGCTGCTGACCGCCCGAGAGTTCGTTCGGATGATGGTTCATCCGGTCGGCCAGCCCAACCTTGGCGAGGGCCTTCCTCGCCCGCTCCTTGCGCTCCCCGGGCGGAACACCACCGTATAACATGGGGAGCTCACAATTGGCCAGCGCGGTCGTCCGGGCCAGCAGGTTGAAGGTTTGGAAAATGAACCCGATCCGTTGGTTGCGGATTCCGGCCAGCTGGTCGTCCCCCAGCTGGCCAACTTCCTCGCCATCCAGGAGATAGCTCCCGGCATCGGGTTGGTCGAGACAGCCCAGCAGGTTCATCAGGGTGGATTTGCCCGATCCCGAAGGGCCCATCACCGATAGCAGTTCCCCACGTTTCACCCGAAACGTGACGCCCCGCAGCGCCTCGACCTCGATCTTCCCAAGCCGGTAGGTGCGGGTCAGATTCTCGATCTCGATAACGTTGTGGTTGGAGTTACCCGGGCCCAAAGAATCCCCCTGGCGCGCCTGGAGGCGCCTCCACGATCGTGATCCCGATCAGCTCGCCCAGCTCCAGCCCAGAAAGCACCTCACTGAAACTCTCGTTGCGCAAGCCAAGAGTGACCACCCGCAGCTCGCGAGCATCCCCCTGGTACACCGTGACAATCACATCGCCGGTCTCTGGATCGGTGCCCAGCGCCCAGTTCGGGATCAGGACGGCCCGGTCTCGCTGGGCGACCAGGATACTGAGCGCGGCGGTCATCCCGACCCGAACCCCGGATTCCGAGCCATCCAGCTCCACTCGGACCGGGTACTGGGCCGTACCGTCAGCCGGCACCAGGTCTATTCCGGCCACCT
>CAYHSI010000255.1:0-3324 GCA_964359225.1 uncultured Anaerolineaceae bacterium | reverse complement strand
GTTGAGCCCGGACAGTTGAGGCCGGAAAACGAGCGCCAATCCCGCAATTCCCAGCAGGCCACCGATAAGAACTCGGGCCCGGATCGGGTTTCCCAAGAAGAGCGCCGAGAGGAAGATGTTGAAAACAATGATCAAGGAAAACACAACCGCCACCAGCCCGCTGCTCAGGTAGAGCTCGGCCAGGTAGACCGCGATGTAATTCAGCGAGAACAGGGTCAGCCCTTGGAGCGCCATGAAGAAGTGCTGGCGCGGGCTGAATCGCAGCGGCAGCCTCCGGTACAGGCTGAATGCCAGCAGCAGGACGGCCGCCAAGGAAAAGCGGTAGACCACCGAGATCTCCGGATCGACCACCCCCAGTTGGAACTTGATCCCAAGCCAGGTGGAGCCCCAGATGAGACAGGTCAGGATGTAAAGTCCGGCGTTCTGCATTTGATTTCACCTCAGTCTTTGCTTACGGGCGGGATCAGCCCACAATCTTACCCGGTCCAATCAGGATCCCGCCGCGGATGCGATCCAGCCGACCCACAGGGGACGTATTCACTATTGAGTGGACTCGCTGTAAAGTGAAATAATGCCGTGGCGAAAAGGAGACCCTCATGCAGTATCCACTCGGACTCAACTTCAAGATCATGGCACTCGCTCCTCAAATCTCGGTCACCGACGCGAGCGGGCAGCAGGTGCTCTACGTCAAACAGAAGCTCTTCAAGTTGAAGGAAGCCGTAACCGTGTTCGCGGATTCGGCTCAGACCCGTCCGCTCTACACGATCAACGCGGACCGGATCATTGACTTCTCCGCCCAGTATCACTTTACCGATCTCACGGGATTGCCGCTCGGCTCCGTCAAGCGGGACGGAATGAAATCCTTGTGGCGGTCCCGCTACAATATCCTGAACGGGTCTTCGCCGAACCTTGTCATCCGCGAGGAAAACCCGTGGATCAAGGTCGTTGACGGACTGGTCGGCCAGATCCCGCTGGTCGGGATGTTCAGTGGCTATCTGCTACACCCGGCCTACCTGGTGAGCCGGGAAGATAACACCGGCGTCATGCGGCTCGTCAAAATGCCGGCGTTCTTCGAAGGTAAGTTCAAGATTGAGAAGTTGGCCGAACTTTCCCAAACCGAAGAGACCCGAATTCTGCTCAGCCTGTTGATGATGGTGCTGCTCGAGCGAAGCCGGGGCTAAGCCCTCAGCTCCAACCTAGTCGGTCCGTACCGCACCAGAATAGGCGCCCGAAAGGGCGCCTTGTTGTTTTAGTTTCTGCCCCCAACAGGCTAGTTGTCCTCCTATCGCCGGTACAATACACCCCGCCTCCAGGCGATGAGAGTTCAACTGCTGCGGCACGCGACCCTGCTGGTGCAGCTTGCCGGGTCCGACTACCTGATCGATCCGATGCTCAGTCCGGCAGAGGCCTGGGAGCCGGTCCGCAACTCGGCCAACCCGCGGCGTAATCCGCTGGTTGAGCTGCCTCTCAGCGCTGCAGAGTTGGACAAGGTGCTGGAGAGCGTGGCCGCCGTATTCGTCACCCACACCCATGGCGATCATTGGGATCAGCCTGCCCAGGAGCGCCTCCCGAAAGACCGGCCGCTTTTCTGCCAGCCAAACGACTCGGACGCGATTCGCGGCGAGGGATTTCGTCAGGTTTTTCCGGTGGACCCGAGCCTGGAATGGGGAGGGCTGGAGATCGAGCTCACCGGCGGCCGGCATGGCACGGGTGAGGTGGCCGAGCGGATCGGACCGGTCTCCGGCTTTGTGCTCCGGGCCGCCAATGAACCTTCGCTCTACGTGGCCGGCGACACGATCTGGTGCGAGCAGGTCGAGGCAGCCCTCGATGCCCATCAGCCCTCGGTGGTGGTCGTGAATGCTGGCGCGGCGCAGTTTACCGACAGCGGGCCGATCACAATGGATGCAGGCGATGTCTTGTCCGTGGCGCGGGCTGCCCCAGACAGCCAGGTGGTCGCAGTCCACTTCGAGTCCATTAATCACTGTGTCCTCAGCCGCCGCGAGTTGCGCGAGCAGGTCAAGCGGGAGGGTCTCGCTGAACGGGTCTGGATTCCTGCCGACGGCGAGGTTCTGGAATTTGCATAATCTCTTAGAGCGAGCCATCGAACTGGCGACTCATCGCGGAGCCCAATACGCCGACGCCCGAATCGTAGAGAACCAAACCGAGAGCCTGCTCATGCGGGATGGCATTATGGAAGTCCTGGATTCTTCGGAGGACCACGGGTTTGGGGTTCGGGTCCTGTTGGACGGAGGCTGGGGATTCGCCTCGAGTCACGTGGTCCAGCCGGCCGAGATCGAGCGGGTCACCGAGCAGGCGATCCGGATCGCACGGGCCTCCGCCCGGGTTCCCGGCGGGAAGGTCGACCTGGGTCCGCCGGTCGCCAGCCGCGGCAATTACGTAACCCCGATTCAGATCGATCCGTTTAGCGTACCGTTGGACCAGAAGATCGCGGTGCTGGCTGCCGCGGATGCAGGAATGGCCCGAGCCATTGGGGTTCGAGTCCGGGAGTCCAATCTAGTCTTCATCAAAGAGAAGCGATGGTTCGTCAACAGCGACGGCGCCCGCACCGAGCAGACCATCATCGAGACGGGTGGTGGGATGGTGGCCACCGCGGTAGGAGAGGGCGAGGTGCAGACCCGCTCCTACCCGACCTCCTTCGGCCGCCAGCAACTGACCGCCGGCTGGGAGGCGGTTGAGCAGTGGGATTTGCCCGGCAACGCCGAACGAATCGGAAATGAGTCGGCTGCGCTGCTCACCGCTGAGCGCTGCCCGGCCGGGACTTCAGACCTCATCCTATCGGGCGACCAGGTGGCACTTCAGGTCCATGAATCCTGCGGCCATCCGATCGAGCTGGACCGAGTCTTCGGCACCGAAGCGGCCTACGCGGGGACCTCCTTTCTGACAACCGAGAAGCTGGGCACCTTCCGCTATGGCTCGGAGCAAGTAAACCTCACCGCCGACAGTGTCCGTCCGAGCGGGCTGGGTACCTTCGGATGGGACGACGAGGGCGTGCCCGCCCAGTCCACCCCGATCGTCCGGGAGGGGCTCTTCATCGGATACCTGATGTCACGCGAAATGGCCACCCGGATCGGATTGAACAGCAATGGCTGCATGCGGGCCTCGGGATGGAATCGAATTCCGCTGATCCGGATGACCAACGTCAGCCTCGAACCAGGCGGGTGGTCGCTGCAAGATCTCATCGCTGACACCGAACAGGGAATTTACATGGAGACCAATCGGTCGTGGTCGATCGACGACCGCCGCTACAATTTCCAGTTCGGGACCGAGATCGGCTATGAGATCAAGAACGGCAAGCTCGGCCGG
>CAYHSI010000254.1:0-3335 GCA_964359225.1 uncultured Anaerolineaceae bacterium | reverse complement strand
CCAACATGCGGCGAACCGTCGTGCGCTTTCCTGCCGCAGGGGCCTTCACCCGGACTGGGCTGCGGCGCGGCTTGGACGAACTTCAATTCGCTCCAGGCAGCGGCGACAAGCCCGAGGCTATAGTGTTGTTCACCCCTGGGATGCGGGCCGACACCTCGGACATTGCCGCACGAGCGATCGAGGCCGAGATCCCGATCTATGTGGTCATGGCCCGGGAGGTGGGAATCAGCTCTTGGGAGGAAGCCTTGCGGCCGCTAGCTGACGTCACCGGGGGCGAGTTCGCTACCCATTATGGAACTGGTGGTCTCGAGCCGCTCTTTGAGACGCTGACATTCCGGCGCCAACAGTTGCATATTACCTACCGCTCGAATTCCGCGGCGGCGGGATTGCGGCAAGTGCTAATCGAAATCGACAGCAGCAGCGGTCCGCTCTCGGCCGCCGGGCAGTTCAGTGTGGAGCTCAGCCCGCCCAAGGTTGAAGTGTTGTCGCCGGCCCCAGGAGCGGTCATCAACCGGCAGGCTGTCGAGCGGTCCGATGACGCGTCGTTGGCCGAACCGACCTTCGTCACAGTTGTTGCGGAAGTCGAATTCCCGGACGGCCACCCGCGAGAGCTCGGCCAGGCCCAACTGCTCATCGATGGGACTCCCTCCGGTCAGGGCCAGGTTGTGGAAGGCCGAACTGAGATCACCTGGGACATCCGAAGCTATCAAGCGTCCAGCCAGACGCCGGTCACCCTGCAGGTGGTCGTCGACGATGAACTTGGGATGCAGGGGCAATCCAGCCCTCGAACCGTTTCAGTCAACTACATCGAGCCGGGCGGCCCCAGCACGCTCGACCGAATTCTGCTTTACGTCTCGCTCGGGGTAGGGATTGCTTCGTTGGCTGCCGCGGTGTTCCTGTTCTTGAACCGGGGGCGCTTGCTCCCGGCCTTGCAGCAGGCGGGCGAGAGCGTGTCGGATTTCGTTGAACGAGTTACCGGCCGGCGGACGGCCTTGGTCGCCAAGGCGTACTTAGTCCCGCTGGAGGGATTCGAAGAACCGCCACAGCGCTCATTTGAAATCTACGGGACGACTGCCATCGGGCGTTCGCGCAAGCATGCCGACCTGCTCTTCCATATCAACGACGAAGGCAGCGCAATCAGCCGGCTGCACTGCACCATACTGGATGAAGACGACCACTTCGCGGTCCGGGACGAGGACAGTACGAACGGCACGTTGGTGAACGGAGAGAAGATTACGCCGCTGGAATCGGTCCGGCTGCACGACGGGGATACTCTGGATGTCGCCCCAATCGAGCGGGGCGGGCTGCGCTTCCTGTTCCAATTGGCAGACGTCACCGGTGGACGTCCGGAGGTAGATGACGAGCACCGGCAGACTCGGCCGCGCCGAATCTCGGATTTCGAAGCGGCCGGCCGGGACTCGAGTCAAGGGTTCGAGGACCTCCTGAAGGAGCCGCGGGACTGAGCTCCTCACCCGCGCGTGCGCCCGGGTCTAGCTTAACTCATGCAGCCGTATCAACTGTCTGACATCAAACAAGGGAGTCTCCTCGGAGGATTCCGCATACTGGAGGTGTATCCCGAAGGGCGGGGAGGCATGGCGCGGGTGGTGCGCGCCCGCCCCCTTAAAGGTGAAGACCAAGAGTCCGCTCTAAAGATCTCCCGCACCGGGGGGAATCAAGACTACTTTTTTGCGGCGATTCAGAAGGAAATCGAGATTCTTCAAAAGCTCGACCATCGGGGGGTGGTCAGGCTCAGGTCCGTCTCGGAGGGCAAGAACCCTTTCAAGGAGCGGGCGGTCGAAATCGCCGACAGCCCGTGGTTCTTCGGGATGGAGGTTTTAAAGGGAGGGTCGTTAGAGGCGTACCTACGCGGCCTGGGTGCGCTGTCACTGGGTGAAGCCGCGGCGGTCTGCCACCAGGTCGGAACGACCCTGGAGTACATTCACCGGGAGGGCTTCGCCCACAACGATGTAAAGCCCGACAACATTCTGTTTCGGCGCGAGTTAAAGGTTGGCGAGCGGCTTGAGCCGGTCCTGATTGACTTCGGGGTGGCTGCCAAGCTGGTCCGACCTCAGCTCGACGGGTCGGTGGTGTATATGGCGCCTGAGCGGTTGCAGGAGTCGCGAGAGCCCAGTCCGCCGGAGTTGTTGGCCGCCGGGGACCCTTCCAAGGCGGATGTGTGGAGCATGGGGATCTTGCTGTACCGATTGCTAGTTGGGCGGGAGCCGTTCGTCGGGCTAACGGATCGGAGTGTGACCTCGGCCATACTGCGGGCTATTCCGCCATCAATGATCAAGCGCCGCCAAGACCTCCCCCGAGAACTGGATCAGTTCGTCATCGAAGGCTGTCTGGCGAAGGAACCGAAGCTGCGAGTCAACATGCGCGAGTTCAACTCGGTGATTGACCGTTATTCCGGAGACTGGCGGGTCAAACGGGCCCCCAAGAAACGCCGGCGGTTACTCTGGCGCCGGTAGGTGAAGGCGAATTGAGCAGGTGAACAGCAAGGCCCTCGCCCGCGGGCGCTCAGCCCCCAAACAGCAGGTCCGCTCCGCCGCCACTTCCCACATTGGGGCGTCGCTGAAACGCAGTTTGCTCGAGGATCGCTCTCGGGCCGAGACAATCCGCACTGCGGGCGGGTTGCTGCTCTCATTGGCTGTGGTCGCAGACGGTATCGGCGGAGAGAACGCCGGCGAGCGGGCTGCAGAGCTGACGTTGACGACCATTTTCTTGTACTGTCAGAATTCTGAGGAGACCAACCTTCCGCGCCTGCTGCAGGCCGCGCTGAAGGAGGCTAACCAACAGGTCCATTCGGAATCGAAGAAGAGCCGGCGCAAAACCAACATGGGCTCGACCGCTGCCATCGCGGCGATTGCTGACGGGCGGCTGTACGTTGCGAGCGCGGGCGACAGCCGGGTCTACCTGCTGCGCGGCCAAAAGGCCTTCCCGCTCACCATTGACCACACCTGGGAGAATGAGGTCGTCCAATCTGGAAGATTGTCGCGCCAGGAGGCCGCCAAGCATCCGCGCAAGGACCAGATCGTGCGCTCGGTTGGCTATGAGCCTGAATTGACCGTGGATTTGGGGCTATGGCTCCGGGGTGGGGAGGAAACTGCAGCAGAAGCTCGGGCCGCCCAGGGTTTGCCGCTCAAGGCCGGCGACGTGGTGCTGGTCTGCTCGGACGGGCTGATCAAGTCGCGGCACGACCGGGCGGTTGCCCACTATGTTGAAGCCAGCGAATTCGCGCCGATGGTGCGGGGTCGTTCCGCCAAGGGGTCGGTCGACGCGCTGATTAAGCGCGCCCTGACCCGCCAGGTGGATGACAACGTATCGGCCGCTAT
>CAYHSI010000253.1:0-3363 GCA_964359225.1 uncultured Anaerolineaceae bacterium | reverse complement strand
AACGCCATCAACCCGTCCCCTAGGTATTTGTCGAAGGTGCCCTTGTGAGAGAAGACCACTTTGCTGATCGCCTGGAATATGTGATTCAAGGTCCGGATCACTTCCGGGCCGGTGTGCAGTTCGGTATAGCGAACGAAACCCCGGATGTCGACGAATAGGACGGTCACCGGCCGGGTCTCGCCGAATAACTTCAGGTGCCGTTCCGGGTCGGTCAAGATGACATCGGCCACGTCCTCGGCGACATAGCGATCCAGCACCTGGCGGAGCAGCGCGTTGCGCGATTCCACCTCGTCGTGCAGTCGTTTGATCCGCAGCAGCGAGCGCACCCTGGCCAGCAGCACGATGGAGCTGTACGGTTTGGTGATGAAGTCGTCGGCCCCGACCTCGAATGCGTTGAGTTTCTCTTCTTCGCTGTCGAGGGCGGTGATGATAACCACCGGCACGAAGCGGGTCGCAGGGGTGTTTTTCAACCTTCGACAGACCTCCAGACCATCCAGTCGCGGCATCTGGACATCGATCAGCGCCAAGTCTGGAGGGAGATTCAGTGCGAGCCGCAGCGCGGTCTCGCCGTCGGCCGCGGTCACCACCTCACAGCCGGAGGTCGTCAGGTAGGCCTGGAGCAGGTCCCGGTTGAGCCAATCATCGTCCGCCACCAGGATGCGCGGCGGGCGGCCAAAGGCCGATGAGAGATCCATCGCTGGGTCTTGCAGCGTCCGAGCGTTCCTCATCGTTTCCGCCGACCGGATCTCAATCTAGCTGCCCGGTGGCGATGGCGCGCTTCACCTCGCCAATTGCCTGAGTGATTTTGATATCGCGGGGGCAGGCCACCGTGCAGTTGAAAATCGTCCTGCAGCGCCAGACCCCCATCTGCTCGCCCAAGATTTCGAGCCGCTGGTCGGCGGCCGAGTCCCGGCTGTCGAAAATGAAACGGTGGGCCTGGACGATGGCCGCCGGCCCTACGTACTCGCCGTCCGCCCAGAAAGAGGGGCAGGCCGTGGTACAGGCCGCACACAGGATGCACTTGGTGGAGTCGTCGAAACGGGCCCGCTGTTCCGGGCTCTGCAGGCGCTCCTGCTGGGGAGACGGGTCCTCGTTGATGAAGAATGGCTTGACCGATCGGTAATGCGCCCAAAACGGCTCCATGTCCACGATCATGTCTTTCACGACCGGCAGCCCGAGGATCGGTTCCACGGTGATATTGCTTCCCACATCTCTTACCAGCACTTTGCATGCCAAACGATTCACCCCGTTGATCCGCATGGCGTCTGATCCACAAATCCCATGACCGCAGGACCGCCGGTAGGCCAGACTTCCGTCTTGGTACCACTTGACCTGGTTCAACACATCCAGCACCTGGTCCTGCGGCTCGGCCTCGACCGTGTAGGTCTCGAAGTGGGCTTGCTCGTCCACTTCCGGATTGAACCGGTGGATACGCAGCTCTACCTGCATGCACGAACTCCCCTCGACCTCAATACGTCCGCGCCTGCGGTTGCCACTTCGTGATCGTGACCGGCTTGTAGCGGAGTGAGATCTTGCCCCCGTCCAGATAGGCCAGGCTGTGTTTCAGCCAGCGCTGGTCGTCCCGCTCTCGGTAGTCTTCCCGGGCATGGGCGCCGCGGCTCTCGGTCCGATTCAGGGCGGACACTGCAGTGACCTCGGCGATATCCAGCAGGCAGCCCAGCTCCCAGGCCTCCAGCAAATCGGTATTGAAGACCTTACCTCGGTCGTCGAGCCGGACCTCCCGATAACGATCCTTCATTTGGCCGATCTTGTCGACTGCCTCGCTCATCCCATCCTGAGAACGGAATACGCCTACCTGCTCGAACATGACCTGCTGCAGGTCCTTGCGCACGCTGGCGACCTTCTCGGAGCCGCTGGCTGAGCGTAACCGGTCCAACTGTTCCCGCACCCTGCCCTCCGGATCGGCCGGCAGTGGAAGCCGCTCGGAATTCGTCGCGAACTCGGCGGCCCGCTTGCCGCATTCTCGGCCGAAGACCACCAGGTCCAGCAGGGAATTGGTGCCCAGCCGGTTGGAACCGTGAACCGAAACGCAGGCCACTTCTCCCGCCGCATACAGGCCCCGAACCACCGTGTTGGCCTCATCCCGAACCACTTCACCTTTTAGATTGGTCGGGATCCCGCCCATGGCGTAATGGGCAGTCGGCTGGACCGGCATGGGCTGGGTGATGGGATCCACCGCCAGGTACGTGCGGCAAAAGTCGATGATGTCCGGCACCTTAGCCAGGATCTCCTCGCCGGTTACCCGATAGGGTGATCCGTCTGGCCGGGTCCGGCCGTCGAGCTCGGCATATCGGTTGACGGTCTCCGGCCGGACATCCAGGTGTAGATAGCGCCCCCCATCGATTCCCCGTCCCTCCCGCATTTCCAGATACATCGCCCGGCTGATCACATCCCGGGAGGCCAGGTCCTTGATCCGCGGCGCATATCGCTCCATGAATCGTTCGCCGCGGCCGTTGATCAGCACCCCTCCCTCGCCGCGCACACCTTCGGTGATCAGGATTCCCATCTTGTAAATGCCGGTCGGATGGAATTGAAAGAACTCCATGTCCTCTGCCGGGATGCCGCGGCGGAGAGTCAGAGCGACCCCGTCGCCGGTGTAGGAGTGCGCATTGGAGGTGACCTCGTACATCCTTCCCCAGCCTCCGCTGCTCACGATCACGGCCTTCGAGTGAAAGACATGCAGTTCCCCGGTGGCGAGCTCGACTGCCACCACCCCGGCCGTGCCGCGCTCGTCGATCAGGATATCCATCACCTGAAACTCGTCCAGGAAGCTGACCTCGTGCTTGATGCACTGCTGGTAAAGGGTTTGCAGGATCATGTGGCCGGTGCGATCGGCTGCGTAGCAGGCCCGGCGCACCGGCTTGCCGGTCTCGTTGTTGGTATGCCCGCCAAAATAGCGTTGGGCGATCTTGCCGTCGGGTGTGCGGTTGAAGGGCAGTCCCATGTGCTCCAGCTCATAAATCGTGGGAACCGCCTGCTCGCACATGAACTCAATCGCGTCCTGGTCGCCCAGATAGTCGCTACCCTTGACGGTATCGAAGGTGTGCCACTCGGGGCGATCCGGTTCTTCGCTGCCGAGCGCGGCGCAGATGCCCCCCTGGGCGGCGCCGGTGTGCGACCGGACCGGATGTAGCTTGGTCAGCACCGCGGTTTTGCTGCTCCGGGAGGCGTACAGGGCGGCCATGAGTCCGGCCCCGCCCCCACCCACAATCAGCACGTCATGCTGATGGAGATCGGCCATTCAACTGCACCTCATTTGCTGAAAACGCTGCAAGGTTCCTGCCGGGGGAGGCTCAGCCCGCTCGGACGCCTCCGACGATGGCGACCGCGCCGATGGCGGTC
>CAYHSI010000252.1:0-3367 GCA_964359225.1 uncultured Anaerolineaceae bacterium | reverse complement strand
GCCTGGCAGCGACATGCTGATCCGGGTCGAGAACGTCGTCAAAGACTACGAAGGCCCGGCCGGGCCGATCAATGTACTGCGGAGCGTCAATCTTCAGGTCCGGCCCGGCGAATTCGTCGGGGTGCTCGGTCCCTCCGGCAGCGGGAAATCGACCTTGCTCAACATGATCACCGGAGTCGACCGCCCGACTGCCGGGCAAGTGATCGTAAACGGACAGGACCTCACCGCCCTGAATGAGGACAAACTGGCCCGCTGGCGCGGGGTCACCGTCGGGGTGATCTTCCAATTCTTCCAACTGCTTCCCACCCTGACCGTACTCGAAAACACCATGCTACCGATGGATTTCGCCCAGAAGTGGAAGCCACGCGAGCGGGAGGCAAGGGCGAACGACCTGCTGGAGAAGGTTGGGCTGGCCGACCAAGCTCACAAGCTGCCTAACTCGCTCTCCGGCGGCCAGCAGCAGCGGGCGGCCATTGCCCGAGCCCTGGCGAATGATCCCCCGTTGGTCGTCGGCGACGAACCAACCGGAAACCTGGACAGCAAGACTGCCGATCAGGTCTTCGAGCTTTTCATCGTACTGATCGAACAAGGCAAGACCTTTTTGATGGTCACCCATTCCCCGGCCTTGGCGGAGCGGATCCCGCGGGTGATCCAGGTACTGGATGGAAAGATCCACGACAACGGGACCCGGACTGCTTCATGAGGACTGCCTACCGCAAGGTCTTTCGGGATCTATGGCGGCACAAGGGGCGCACCGTAATGGTGGTGCTCAGCATCGCAACCGGCGCCATGGCGGTCGGAATGATCCTCTCCAGCAATACTCTGATGGCCCGCCAGATGACGGTCGCTCAATTGGCCAGCCAACCGTCGAATATCTGGTTGTTTCTGTCGGGACCCATCAACGAGGAAGACGTGCGCAGCATCGCCCGTTTGGCTGAGGTCGAAGTTGCCGTGGGGCGGGCCGGAAGCGGGATCCGCTGGAAGCCGTCCCTAGACTCGGAATGGCAGGACGCAAGCCTGACCGCGCTCGCCGACTATGAGGCCCAGTCGCTGGACCTGCTCGAGCTCTACCGCGGGGGCTGGCCGGATTCCGATTCCGTCGCGGTGGAATGGAACCACGTCGTTCCCTACAGCGTGCCGGATGCCGGCGGAACCATCTATTTCGAAGTCAACGATCGTCCCCGCCCCATGATAGTCAGCGGAACGCTGCGCGATCCCGGAGTGGCCGCGCCGCCGTTCAGCAGCCAGCCTTCGTTTTACGTCACGCTGGAGACGATGGATCGCCTGATGGGGTCTCGGGATTTTGGCGAGCTGCGCATCAGCATCACCGACTACAGCGAAGCCGAAGCCGAACGGATCGCCGGGATTGTGGAGGACAAGTTGGAGCGGCAAGGAGTGGGAGTCGGGTTCCGTTGGTATCAAGACCCGCAACGCCACTGGGCCCAGGATATCCTGGATGGCATCGGACTCATTCTGACCGTCATGGCGGTTGCCTCGCTCTTTCTCAGCGCCATCCTGGTGATCAATACGATTAATGCGGTGATCGCCCAACAAGTCCCCCAGATCGGAATCATGAAGACGGTTGGTGGCGTGCGGCCACAGATTTCTCGGCTCTATCTCGCCGGGGTCATCCTATATGGCATCCTGAGCCTGCTCATTGCAATCCCGCTCGGCGCGCTGGCCGGTAACGCGTTGGAGAGCTGGATCCTGAGCATCATCAACGTCCCGCCTGCCCAATTCGAGCTGCTGGCCAGCTCGGTCGCGATTCAACTCAGCACCGGACTCGTGGTGCCGCTGCTGGCCGCGCTGTGGCCGGTGCTGCGGGGCGTCGCGATTACCGTAAGGGAAGCCCTCAGCCGGTATGGTATCGGGAGTGGGCGCTACGGCACCGGCAGGCTAGACCGGCTGCTTGGCCGGGTCACCGTGCTGCCCAGCCTGGCGACCCTCGCCCTGCGGAACACCTTCCGCAAACTTGGGCGGGTGGCGCTGACCGAAGGTGTGTTGATCACGGCCGGCGCGATTTTCATGATGGTCGTGACGACCCACTATTCCTTTACTCAGGCAATTGCCGACATCTGGGCCGGGCTGGGGTTCGACGTCTTCGTGGTCTTCAGTGCTCCGCAGCGGATCGAGGAGATCGTGCCGCTGGTCGAGGCCCAGCCGAACGTGGAAAGGGCAGAGATGTGGCTGTGGTCCGACGCCAACGCCAGGATCCCCGGAGAACGAGACCGCAGCAAGGATGTCCAGCTCACGATTCAAGGTGTGCCGCGGGCGAGCAGCATGTACCGGCCGACTTTGACCGCCGGCCGTGAGTTGGATGTGAAAGACGGCCGGGCGCTGCTGCTCAATCAGAAGGTCGCCCGAGAGATGGGCCTCACGGTCGGTGATCAGATCGAGCTCGACCTCGGAGCCGACGGCGACACGACCTGGACGATCGTTGGGCTGATCTTCGACCTGATCAACGATCAGACCACCGCCTACGTACACGAGGACACTCTGAACGAAGCGCTGGGTCGGATCGGACGGGCGTCCGTGGCCAGGATCCAAGCCGTCGACAATCGCATTGTCAGTCAGACAGCCCTGGTCGATGACCTGCGGGCTCTCTTCGAGGCGCGTGGAATCGGAGTGTCGGTGGCTCGGACTTCGGCCGAAGATCGCCAGGAAGCAGAGGCCCAGTTCAGCATCCTGACCACCATCCTGATGACCATGACGGTCGTGATGGCAGCTGTCGGGAGCATCGGTCTTTCCGGCACACTTTCGATTAACGTGATCGAGCGCAGGCGCGAGATCGGGGTCATGCGGGCGGTGGGAGCCTCCTCGGCCGACATCGGGACGATCTTCATCGGGGAGGGCTTGATGCTCGGTCTCTTCAGCTGGGTGGTGGCGGTACCGCTCAGCATCCTGGCCGGCCGCCCGTTTGTAGAGGCGATCGGCAAGGTGATCCAGTTTCCCGGGCGATATCAACCGTCATTCAGCGGGTTATGGATCTGGCTGACGATCGTGGTGGTCTTGTCTCTGGTCGCTAGTTGGCTTCCGGCCAAGCGAGCGAGCCAGATCAGCGTAAACGAGAGCCTCGCGTATGAATGATCGAAGACTTGGGTGGGTAGGCATCCCGATTGCACTGGTTGCGGGGCTGATGCTTTCCGCCTGCGGAGCCGGCGGGGCCAGTGAGGCAGACCAAATCGAAGTACCGGTGGTGATCGACGATTTGTCGGTGATCGCCGATGGCCGGCTCGCCCCCATTCAGTCTGTCCAGCTCAGCTTCAACCGCGGCGGGGAGATCCGGGAAGTTCTGGTGAAAGAGGGAGATCGGGTGGCGGTCGGGCAGCTGTTGGTCCGGCTGGGGAATCGCGAGCAGGCGCTGGCC
>CAYHSI010000251.1:0-3370 GCA_964359225.1 uncultured Anaerolineaceae bacterium | reverse complement strand
GCAATCCCATCCGGATCCGTTCATCCTCCTCGGCGGCAATCCGGGCGAGCACATCCTTGACCCCGATTTGAGCGATGATCCGGGCGGTCCTCTGTCGGTACTCGGCAGCCTTCTCCTCCCGCAGCTTCCAGAGATGGCCGAGGATCTCCTCCCACGGCCGATCGATGCTGTCGCCGGTCTCGTTGCAGAGGGCCTGCTTCAGGCCCTGTAGCTCCTTATTGGCGCCGGCGATCTCGACCTGGACCTCGTCCAGTTGGCGCTCCAGGCTGGCCGCCTCGGACTTGCTATACCCGGCTTCGGCCGGCCGCTCCGAGTAGTCTGAAGCATCCACCCCCAGGCTCTCCAGCTGCTTCTCGAGATCGTGAGCCTCCTTGACAAGCGATCGCCGCCTGGCGGCCAGCTCGTCCAGACCGGCCTCCCACTCGTGGATCTCCAAGTCCTTGCCCGTGAGCGACGCCAACCCGCGGGTGAAATCGGCCCCCAGCGTCGTCCGCTCTGCCCGCTGCCGCGACTGCTGTCGTTCGATCTCCTCGGCAATCGTGGCTGCCTTGCGAAGATCACTTTCCACGGCCTTCAGTTGAGCAAGGTCGGTCAGCCGCTCCCCGAATCGCTTTTCGAATCCTTGGGCCAACTCGGAGTGGTCGGCCTGGTCCACTGATTGGGTGGTGGCCCTTCTCAGGCGCCACAGCCCGAAGCCGCCCACTGCCAGCCCGGCAACGGCCGCGATCGCCGCTGCGACCGACTGATCGGAGAGCGCCAGGGCTGCCGCCCCGGCGATGGACAATCCGGCCACGGCCAGGATGAGCCAGGGCGTCCGGGAGTCTTCACCTGCCGCACGCGGCTGCCATAGTCCGGCAGCCTGCTCGACCCAGTCAAAGTGCTGGCTTTCCGAACGCCTCTCGGCCAGGTCCTGCTCCGACTGCAGTATCTCCCCATCCAATCTGCGCAAGTCTCGCAGCAGATGACTGAGCCGATCGAGCTCGTCCTGCCCTATCGCCTCGAGTACCTTGTTCGCCTCCTTCAAAGCCTGGTTCAACAGGTAGGCCTGATGCCGCCTGGCCTCGAGCTGCACCGTGAGTACGTTGTAGATGTTCTTCAGCGTAAGCTCCAGCGAACGTATGCGGCTCAGGGACATGCCCGTATCTACCTGTTCGAGCAGCCTATCCAATCGCTGCAAATCACCCCTGGCCTTGCTTCGATCCTGGAGCTCACCCTTGTCGTGACCATCGATCTCACGGTCAACGACCCGGGCCTTCTTGACCGTCTCCTGCATGGGTTCGAGGATTCGGTCAATCAAGTTCTCGTTCGACAGGACGGATTTCAACACGGCCCGATCGACCCCGCCAGCTGAATGCCGATCGAAGTCCAATTCGCCACCCTTGACGACCAGCAGCCGCCCCATGTTCGTGGGCAGGCCGGACTCACCTTCTGACCAGAAATCCTCCAACTTGCGTCGTCCACCCGGGGTGAACTCAACGGCTTCGGGAGCTAGTCCCTTGACCCACACCTTTCCCTGCCCGATGTCGCTCCGCAGGCCCCACTCCCCGGCGTAGCGGAAGAGGGCCCGGAGTAGGAACTCGATCAGATAGGTCTTGCCGGCCTCATTCCGTCCAAAGACCAGATTGAAGGCCCCCATCTTGAAGGTCATGTCTCCGATGGGGCCGAGGTTCTCGACCGCGATGTGCTCGATAAAGATCCGCCTCTCAGGCGGCATAGATCACCGCCAGCGCCTCGCGCAGGATCTCGTCTTTGGTCGGCTGCGCTGGATCCTTACTCCATTCGAGCGCCTCGATCCATTCCTTCACCTGACGGGCGATTTCGATCCGGTCCGCATCTTGGGTGTGGTCCAGGGCCGAAATGTCCGGCCCCTCGCCGTAGAAAGCGAAGTCAGACATTGCCTCTTTGGCTACCTCTTCTACGGCCGCCCGATCGATCGTGTAGCCGACGACCCGCAGCCGGACCTGAACGCGGTCCTCCCATCCCTCGGGCAGGCCCCAATCTCGGATGCGGTCCCGCAGTTGATCACGCAGGAAGGCGGCCTCGTCAGCGACGGGCAGCATGACCACGGTCTCGTTGAAGTAGATCCGCGGGCTGTCGACCCGCAGCGGCGTGACCGTCAGAGACTCGGTATCGAAGATCAGGAACCGACGCAGGCCGGTCTCGTTGATATCGAGCGGGCAGGGGGAGCCTGGGTAGTAGACTGGAGGGCCGTCGTAGGGTGCATGGATGTGGCCCAGCAGGCAAACCGCCGGGTTGGTCCCGGCCAGGTCGCCCCGGGTGAGCGGCATGTAGACCCCGGGCTCGTTCGGATCGGCGCCGTGCAGACCTCCACTCCAGTCTCCGTGGCTCACCAGTGCCCACCGCCCCGGCCCGAGTTGATCCGCAAAAGGCGGCAAGTGCTCGCCCATTGACGTCCCCGCCCGGTACGGCACCAGCAGCAGGTTGAAATCGTCGCCGACGGGCCGCAGGGACGGCTCGGAGACCACTTCAAGCCCCTCGCCGGCCAGCGCTCCGGCGGTCAGGTCGGGGTCGTGGTTGCCAGGGATCACGGTCACGGCCAGCCCGGCGGGGCGGTAGGCCTTGTAGGCTTTCTCGAAATCGGCGAAGTTCTGCCGGGAGTGATCGAACAGGTCGCCGGCGATGATCAAACCCTCGACGCCCAGCTCGCCGCACTGGCGCAGGATGTCTTCCAGCGCGGCGAATCGCTCGCGGTGTTCTTCTCGGGTCGTCAGGTGGAGATCGGCCGTCATGGCGATGCGCATGGCACCCCCAATCGTATCGCACCTGCGGTCGGGATAATCGCCCGCGGTCGCGAGCCACCTGGAGTCTAATGCAGGATGGTGGAGAGGCTCAGCCTAGTTTCGGAGAGCGGCGGCCTCGAGCGCTTACAAGAATGGCTGAGTCGGGGTTTTCGTAGGAGTTGCCCCCGATGGTGTTGGAGAAGGGGTGATCGTTCCGGGTGTCGGCGAGATGGTGGCCGTCGGCGTGCGGGTGGGGGTGGGTGTCCGACTCGGCGTCGGGGTTCGACTTGGAGTGGGAGTTCGACTCGGAGTTTGAGTAATGGTCGGGGTCGGTGTGAGGCTGGGGATCGCCGTGGAGCTGGGCGTCGGCGTAGCGGTGACGGTGCCAACGACCGTCGCGCTCGGGCTCGGCGTGGGAGATACGCTCAAGGTTGGGATTGCTGTGGGGATTTCGCCGGTGAGAACTAGCAGCCGTTGTTCGGCAATGGCGCGGATTTCAGGATCCGGCATCTGCAGCTCCAGAATCCAATGGTAGTTTTGGATCGCATAGTCCAACAGATCCGTAGCGGCCTCGGCTGCGCGGGCGCGCAATTCATACCCGCGGGAAGTGTCCCGCTCGCGAAGCTCCT
>CAYHSI010000250.1:0-3371 GCA_964359225.1 uncultured Anaerolineaceae bacterium | reverse complement strand
GGCCAGGTCCAGGTCTTGATCGGGTTGATCGACGACAAACTAGACCCTCAGGCCGCGCTCGATCGCCCGCGGGTCTGCCTCACCACCGCGGCTCCAGGCAGCCCGGTGGCGTTGGAGGAAGGCATCTCGGAAGAAAGCCTGGAGCAGTTAAGGGCGATGGGGCATTCGGTCGAGATCGTGCGCGGGAGCGCCCGGGCGCTCTTTGGGCGAGGCCAGATCATTCTGAGGGATCCGGAAAGCGGGGTTCTCTCCGGTGGCAGCGACCCACGCGCCGACGGCTGTGCCGTCCCGTTGGTCTGACCTCCTAGCTCGACCTTCACTTCGGCCATCTGGAAACATCCTGGGCCGCATCGATTGGCTTAGCACTATGGTATGATCCGTACCGTCGTGGCCAAGCGAAGAAAAGCACGCCAGCTCACTCCTCATCAACACCGGCGGTTCCGCACCCAGCGGATTTTGTTCACGATATTGGCCGTAGTCATCGTGGCTTCGTTTATGCTTAGCCTGGTCGTCTAGCACCTACCATCAAATTGCCTCTCAAATGGGGCGGCCCCACGGGCCGCCCTTTGTTTTTCCCCGCCGGCCCGCAAGTTGCACCCTTTGTAAGGTGCCCGTAAGGTGGCGCACTGCGGGAGGCATGCTAAGCTGGTGCCGTTAGTAGATATCGCCTCTGCCGGGCTTTTTCGGCGGAGCACTTCAATGACGAAAGGAGGTGAATCTCGATGCTATATGCCCCGAAGGAGAAGGGACAAGGCTTGGTAGAGTATGCCTTGATCCTGGTGTTGGTCGCGGTGGTGGTGATCGTTATCCTGGCCCTGCTCGGACCCGCGATTGGAAACGTTTTCTCCAACATCGTTAGCAACATCTAAGCATCCTACCGAATCGATTGTAAGAACAAGAGCCCGGTCGTGAGACCGGGCTCTTGCATTCTTGGCTGGCCCCGAGGAGCCAAGTACCTAGAATCTATAAAACCGGTCGACGACCGTTGCCGCAGTTGGTATCCCTGCCAGATCCGAGGTGGCCTTGGGCGCGGATCCTCTCCCTTGGAAAATCCCGAGGAGGGATCCCACGGCGGTGTGCTCCCTTAAGAGGTGCGCCTGGCCGGTGAGCCGGCCGTCGCGATCGATTGCGCAGGAGGTTACAAAACCGATCGGCCGGCCCTCCCGGTCCACCACCGGGTCGCCGTAATGCGCCATCCGGACGCCCTGCTCGTCAAACCGAAAGTGAGCGATCTCGGACTTCCGATCGGCTTCCTGCTGCAGGAAACTCGAGCGACCGATGAACCAGGGTTTGTAGGTCTTGGCGTAGGCGGCAAAACCGGCGTCCCCGATCCCAAGCTTCCGCGCCCCGGCCAACTCCTGGCCATACAGCGGCAGGCCAGCTTCGGTTCTTAAGGAGTCGCGGGCGCCCAGGCCGGCGGGGAGCAATCCGAACGGCTGTCCGACCTCCATCAGCCGGTCCCACAGCCGGGCAGCCCGATCCGGGTGGACGAACAGCTCAAACGCGATTCGTTCACCGGTGTACCCGGTCCTGCTCACGATCAGGTTCATTCCGGCAAATTCGCCTTCCATGAGCCCGGCCCAGGGCAGCCCGGTGAGGCGGGCCGCGTCGGCCTCCGAGCCGCCGAGCCCGAGCAGGATCTTGAGACTGTTTGGCCCTTGCAGCGCCAGATCCACCCGCATGTGGTCGCCCTCTATCGGGTCGCGCAAGTTGCGGAGGCTGCAGCCGCGGCCGTAGGCCACCGACCGGGGTCGCTCCAGATCCACCCGAACCTCGCCCTCGCGGACCCCTTGCAGCCAGGCCCAGACCTTATCATCGTTGGCGGCGTTCACCACGATCAGATACGCCTGTTCTGCGCGGCGGTACACCATCGCGTCATCGAGCACCCGCCCTTCGGGGTCGAGCAAGTGGGAGTACAGCGACTCGCCCACTCCGAGCGCAGCTACGTCATTGGCAACTGCACTGTCCAGGAAGGTCTCGGCTTGGGGTCCTTCCACCTGATAGACCCCCATGTGGCTCACATCGAACAGACCGGCAGCCTCGCGCACCGCGGCGTGCTCTTTCCGCACCGAGCTGTACCAGACCGGCATTTCCCATCCGGCAAAGGGAATCAGCTTGGCCCCCAGCGCTCGATGAGCCGCGTGAAGGGCGGTCTTGCGCAGCTCCGGATGCTCCGGCTCGTTCCACTCAAATGCCGGGAGCGGGCGACCGCCATCCGCCGAGGCTCCGACGAACCAGGGCTTGTCTGATCCATCCGGGCCCTGCTCCGCTTCCGGCATTGCAGCCAATCCGCCCTCGACCCGGATGACCACCGGCCCGGGAGGTTTACGGTGCAGGTCTTCCGGATCAAACGTGATGTATCCGTCCGAGAGCGCCCGGAGCCAGGCCACCACCGCCGACGAGTTTTCTGAGGCAAAGACTAGCTTCCAAGTATGTCCCCCATCTTGCCGAAGCACCGCCTGGCGCGGTCCGCCGGGTGGATGCAGGCGGGTGGCTATGGAACGGCCGAGCTCGTCTTCCAGGGGCCGCGCCTCGGTCACATAGCGCAAGAATGCTCCAGCGGAGCTCCCTTCCAGCGCGAGGGAGACATACGGCTCAGGCGGGGTCTGGTCGTCGGTGTACGAGAAATGAGGGTAGCCATGCTGCGGCGGCTCGAAATCGATCCCGAGACCCATCGCCAAGTCCCGCACCTCGCGCTGAACGCTTGCCAGTACCTCGAATTCAACTTTAGCGCGGGCCACAAGGTCCCCTTTCCCGGCAAGGCCATACGGGGTGCAGGCTTGCAGCAGCCGGGCGATCAACCGTCCGAGCTGTTCGCTTCCCTGGAGACCGAGGCCGCGTTGGGTGACCCACACGGTGCCCAGGCGAATCCCCGACGGTCGGGCGGCAGTCGTGTCGCCTGGAATCGTGTTGCGATTGACCACGATCCCGGCCAGGTCCAGGATGCGAGCGGCCTGATCGCCGGAAAGAGGCGTTCCATCCGGGCCGCGGATCGTGGTGACATCGACATTGGTCAGGTGAGTGTTGGTGCCCCCGAAGGGAATTCGGAGGCCCGCGCTGGCCAGGGTCTCGCTCAGCCGATCGCAGTTTGCCAAGATCTGCTTCTGCAGCTCGCTAAACTCATCGGTGGCCGCCAACTTGAAGGCAACTGCTTGGGCCGCGATCGTATTCATGTGGGGGCCGCCCTGCTCGCCGGGAAAGACCGCCCGATCGAGCTTCGCGGCCAGCTGCTGGTGGTGGGTGATGGCCACTGCCCCGCGCGGACCACAGAGTGATTTGTGGGTGGTGAAGGTCACGACGTCAGCGAACCCGACTGGTGAAGGCAACACGCCGGCCGCGATCGGCCCGGCGATGTGGGCGATATCGGCCAG
>CAYHSI010000249.1:0-3389 GCA_964359225.1 uncultured Anaerolineaceae bacterium | reverse complement strand
CGAAATCTGAGGTCCATCTAGGATATCCCCGCGTCCTTCAGGGCTCGCCGCTTTGCCAGTCGTCTATCCTGCTGTTCATGAATCTCACGGACGTGTGCGACCTTTTCTTCGATCGCGGCCGCGAGCCAGCGCTCGCCGTTCTCCGCGGTCGCGAGCGATCCGGCCCCGTAGGCCCCGGTCTGGGTGTCATCCTCCCAGGGAGGATTGGCAATCAGCTCCCCGCCCTCGACCCAATCCATGTAGTAATTCTCGGTGGCGATGAAGTCGGTCTCGTCCACCGCCCGTTCCATGTGGCAGAGCTCAGGGCGCAAGAGCAGCATCAGGGCGGTCTCCAGCTCACAGGCGTGCCCCATGCCGCCGCGCTTCGATCGGCGATACTGCTCGAGCGCCCGGACCCCGATCTTTCCGGAAGTGTGAAGGTAAGCTGTCGCAATGAAAGCCGCCGGGAATCGCTCGCCGGCGTACTTGACCACGTTGACCAGGAAAGAGACGTTGCCTCCATGGCCGCTCATCAAGTAGATGCGATCGGCGCCGGCCTCGATGAGCTGCTCGATCACCGCAAGCTGAAAGTCCTCGAAGGCCCGGCCGCCCATGTTGAACGTGCCGGCGAACGACCTCCTGTGAGTGCTGACCCCGTAAGGTAGCGTCGGCAGCCTCAACGACTCCCCCGGGATTTGGCCGACAACTCCCTGCGCGATGGCATCGATGATCACGCTGTCAGTGTTCATGGGGAGGTGCAGTCCATGCTGCTCAGTGTGGCCCACCGGGATGAGCACGACCCGTTCTCGGTTGAGCTGCAGCGAGCGGGGGCCGGTCCCTGAGGGTTCTGGCATCACGATTGGTTCGACCGAGGCCGGCAGCCCGATTCGATCCGACGGACACAGAACTACGAGTCGCCGGAATCCTTCCTCCAGTGGCGCGCTGAGGATTCCGGCAAGCGCTCGCTCAAACACTTCCGGTGCCACCGGCAGCAGGCTCCCGGGCCAGCCGAAGGGAAGCGCCGGTAGCCAGCACAGCGGCCCGGCTCCGATCCGCCGCACGACCTCCTCTGAGTCGTAGCCGGACCCGAGCGGGAGCACGAGGATCGTGTCACGCGGCAGGGCGGCGACCTCCGGCCAGGTAAGGTCGTCGTAATTGAACCCTAAATCAGATGCCAATCGAGGAAGCGCTCCAGGCGTTGTTGAGATTGGATATCGTTCACCTCCTGCATTGGCGCAGATTACATCGTGTACGAGTGAAAAGAGGCGCCGCACGGTTGGCCGCGGCCGACGTGCAGGGTCATTTCGGTGAGATCGATGATCACCGAGGCGATCGTCGCGTACTGATCGAGCGGGGCCTGCGATTCCTGGAGGTGGGAGCAGATGCTGCTCGGTGAGTTGTGATGGTCTGCCAGGATGCGGACCAGGCTTCCGCGGGAGTGCGGCCGCCCCGCGTACAACAGCTCGGTGGCTCGTTCGTAGCGCAGGCGCGAACGACCCAGACCCGCCGGATCTCGCTCGACCTCCTGCATCCCAGGGTCGAGATAGTGATTGGTGTGGACGAGGGCGCCGGCTATCGCAGGGAGGATTGCATGCCGACGCGCAGAAGCTTCGAGGGATAGGATGTCCCCTTCTCGGTTGATGACCAAATGGTTGTAACCGGCTTCCCGATCGGGGTGGGCGGCCCGGCGGGCCGCCTCGACCAGATCGCCCGCGGCAAGCCCGGAACGAGCCACGAAAGCTCGCGGTACGCCAAACCGGGAGTCGTTGGGATAGACCGAGTTACAGCACTGGGCGAGGCCGGCCGAGTTGAGACCGATGGCTGGCAGCAGTCCTCCATAGGTCAACGCCAGGAATGCCGGCTCGCGCTCTGGCTCGCCGTGAATCAAGTAGAGAGTGTGCTCGTCCTGCGGCCACCAGTCTTCGTTGTGAGCGAGCAGGACGTGCCGGTCGTTGGTCCACTCCGGACCGAGCGCCAGGCTTGTGCACTTCAGATGCAGCGCGTCGCTGACGATGGCCTCAATGCAGTTGAGCGCCAGGAGGTCTTCGAACTCCGCGCCGGCCCCCTCGGCCATTCCGTGCAGTTCCTCCATGTGCCCGCCCAACGCATAACGACCGTACTTGCGCGCCTGGAGGACAGCCTCGGCCCAGCCCAAGTTCAAGCGGGGGCGGTTGGACTCGATGAGTTCCCGATAGCTGGTCAGCATCTGCCGGATCTGCAGCGCCGCAGCTTCCCCGATCTGGCGACCGAGCGCGCGGGGCGCGCCGCGGGCACGCACCACTAGGAGCTCAGCGGCTTCGGTTGGGGGGCTGACACCAAGTTGGTGGATGGGTTGACGACCCCGGGCGAGCGGCCCGGTTACGGGCAGAAGATCGAAATCGGCTCCCCGGCGCTCAGCTGGCCGAGCACGGCCCGGGTCTGGTTGATTTGCTCGGTCAGCTCGGCGGAGGGGGCCCGGCCGGCCTGGGTCTGCAGTGCGTTCAGTCGATGGGTAAACATGTTACGGGCCAGGGTCCGGCAATCGCCTCCGGCCTGGATGCGATCGCGCACCAGGCTCTCAGACTTTTCGTTGGCGGCCTGAGCGGCGGCGGCATCCCCTTGCGCCAGCAGCAAGGCGGCCTTCTGTTCCTGGTAGCTCCAATCGCTGGGGCGGGCACGGATTGCCGCGTCAATCTTGGTCACGTCGCCTTCTGCTGCGCCCTGTTGGGCGAGACGGTCGGCATCTTCCACTCCCTTGACAACCAGTCCCGCTTGCAAGGCCGCCGCAGCCTCCGGATCGCTGGATGGATCCGCCAACAACAGGGCGATGTTGAGGTAATCGGGTTTCCCGTTGGAGTCGAGTAGACCCTTTCCGCCGGCCCATTCCTTCGCCATTTCTTGGACGAATGCGAAGTCATCCGGGGTACAGGCGGTCAACAAAGGAGCCGCCACCAACAGCGCAGCCAGCAACCGGGCGAGAGGGGATCGGATAGCCACGATCAACTGCCCTCCGGCAGCAGCGCCAGGGTTTCTTGCAGGTCGAGGGTGGGGAGGCCGACGTCGACCCCTTGCAGCAGCTCCTTGCGGGTTAGCTGCCCTTGGGAAAAGGCCTCGAGCGATTCCTGAGAAGCGGTGATCGCCAGGAGGTTCCCGCCGTTCTCGTCCCGGTAGTCGACCGAAACCCGCTCGATCCCCAACATTTCCATCCGGTTGTCTTCCCGCATGCGCTGCAGCACGTCCATCAGAACCATTTCGTTGCCGGAGGCTGTCCCAGTCCCGTCGAAACCGGCGGAACTGTCGAGGGTAATGACCGCGATCTGGCCGTCGCTGCCTTTGATCGGGATAACCATGGCTCGTGCCCCGGGGATCCCTGCGTCAATCAGGATCTGGGTCACCACCTGACTGGCATATGGATCGGAGGCGCCGGAGTA
>CAYHSI010000248.1:0-3397 GCA_964359225.1 uncultured Anaerolineaceae bacterium | reverse complement strand
GAACTCGCCGCCCAGGTCGAAAGAATGATTCCTGCTGGTGCGACGATGTCCCGGACCGTATTCAACTTCCACTGCCCGCCGTACGGCTCCGGTCTGGACGAGGCCCCAGAAGTGGATGAAGAATTCAACATCCGAGACGCCGGCCGATCGTTGATCCCGGTGGGAAGTACCGCGGTGCGAGAGGCGATCGAGCGCCATCAGCCCGTGCTCGCTCTGCACGGGCATATCCATGAGGGCAAGGGAGTGGCCCGCTTGGGCAAGACCCTGTGCATTAACGCCGGCAGTGCCTACGAGCAGGGGGTGCTGCAGGGAGCCATTATTGAATTGGACGTCCGCAGGGGGATCAAGAGTTACAGCCTGACTACCGGTTGAGAACCAGGAGGTGAAGGACGGCCAAGTCTTCCCATAGCAGCCCTTGCTGAAACCGGATCCAACTTCTCTAGAGGAGAGTGTAATGAGTGCGACTAATCTGTTCTTGCGGAAGGCGACCGGCCTGGTGCGCTCCTGGTCGGTTTTCGACGCCTTCGTCTATGCCTTCTTCTCCATTAACCTGGTGACCCTCGGGCTGTACATCATCAGCCAGATGTACTTCTTCGAGGGCGGCCTGGTCCCCACTCTGATCATCAGTGGGATCATCATTCTGTCAGAGTGCGTGGTCTACGCCGGACTGATCGCGGTGATGCCGCGGGCCGGGGGCGATTACGTCTGGCAGAGCCGGATCCTGGGAGGCGGCCTGGGCTTCGTTCTGGCGGTCACCGGCTGGTGGTTCATCCTGTGGCTGTGGACCCCGCTCTACTCCGACATGCTGCGGCATATCTTCTTCGTGCCCCTGACCGCGGTCTTGGGGATGCAGGAGGCCGCGCTGTGGTTCGCTTCGAGCAGCGCCTCCTGGATGCTGGTGACGGTGCTCATGCTGGTCTTCGTCAGCGTGGTCATCGCACTGGGGATGAAGGCCTACGCCCGGGTGCAGAAGTTCAGCTTCTGGGTGGGCAACGCCGGGCTGGCGGTGGTGTGTTTGTTTCTGCTGTTAGGGAACAATGCCTCGTTCCGCTCGGGCCTGGAGGCCAACGCCACCAAGCTGTTCGGCGCGGCGCCGGGGGTCTACGACGCCACGATCGCGGCCGGCCAGGCGGCAGGAGCCATCACGCCGCTCTTTGGCGGATCGTTGGCCGTCATCTTCCTCGCCATGCCCTACATCGTGTTCTTCAATCTGTGGCCGAACTGGGGGGCGACCCTCTATGGCGAGGTCAAAGGCGCCGATGATTTCCGGAAGAATCTCAAAGGTATGGCCTACGCGCTGTTGCTGACCACCGGGCTGGCGGTGGTGTTCTTCCTGCTGGTGAACAAGACGATCACCTGGGACTTCATGAACAACGCCAACGCCGCCTACTGGAACTCCCGCTGGGGATACACCACCGAGGCTCCGCCGCTGGCGGCCTGGCCGTATCCGGCGATGCTGGCTATGTTCTTGACCTCCAGCCCGATCCTGCAGTTCATCGTGTTGTTGGCGATGAGCTTCTGGTTCTTCGGCTGGGCGGGAACAGTTTTCCTGTCTTCGACCCGGGTGATCTTCGCGGCGGCCTTCGACCGGGTGCTGCCCGAACGGGTTGCCTCCGTTGAGCCGCGCAGCCGGGCGCCGATCTGGGCCATGGTTCTGATGGTGGTCCCGGGGCTGATCGTCTCCTACCTTTACATCTATAACACGCCGGTCTTCGGTACCGGGTTTGCCTCGGTCACCCTGGCCTCCACGCTGGTGATCGCGATTACCTACCTGGGTTCGACCATCGCGGCCATCCTGCTGCCCTTTGTGAAGAAGGACCTGTACAATGCCTCTCCCATCGCGAAGTACAAAGTGGCCGGCTTGCCGCTGATCTCGGTGGCTGGGGTGATATTCGGGGCTTTCCTGGTGTTCCTGCTGTACCAGTGGTTCCTGGATCCGAATGCCTTGTATGGGATCGGGCTCAAGAACACCGCTTCCGTCACGTTCATGGGCGTGATGTACGGGCTGGCGATCGTGATCTACGTAGTCTCAAAGATCGTACGCCGCAGCCAGGGGGTCGACCTGGGTATGGTCTACAAGGAGATCCCGGCCGAATAACCTCCAAAACCGAACCCTGTGCCGGAGTTCCCGCTCCCCCGGCCTCATTTGCCGGGGAAGCGGGACTCGGCCAGGGGAGACCCGGGCGCCAAATCCGATGAAAATCCTCCCCGATCCAAAGGAGGAGGCCCACCGGATCGTTCGCGGAGCGGCGCAGCAGAACCTCACCTTTCGGCTGCTCGGCGGCGCGGCGATCAGTTTGCACTCGCCCAGCGCCAGCCACCGGGCACTGGCCCGCAGCTACCCTGATCTCGATTTCGTGCTGCGCGAGAAACGGGGCGACCGCGCTGAAACGTTCCTGGCAGAGCTTGGCTACTCGCCCGACAAGCCGTTTAACCTGTACAACGGTCACCGGCGGCTGCTCTTTCACGATGCCCAGCTCGACCGGCAGGTGGATGTTTTCGTCGGCGAGTTCCACATGTGTCACACGATCCCGCTGGGCGACCGGCTCGAGCTCGAGCCGATCACCGTACCGTTGGCCGAGCTGCTGCTGACCAAGCTCCAGATCGTCCAAATGAACGACAAGGACGTACGCGACATCTGTGCTCTGGTGCTGGATCATCCGCTCGGCGATCGGGACGCGGAGATGCTCAACGAGCAGCGGATCGCTTCGCTGTGTGCCGACGACTGGGGATTGTGGAGAACAGTTGGGTTGAGCCTCGAGAAGGTGCTGGAGGTCAGCCAAGGGTTCGGCCTTGGTGAAGAACTGCAGCTGACCCTCGGCCGGCAACTGGCCTCGCTTCGGCAAGCGCTCGAGGCGGCTCCCAAGTCAACCCGCTGGAAGATGCGGGCTCGGGTGGGTGACCGGGTCCAGTGGTACGAACTCCCGGAGGAGGTCCGCAGGGCCTAGGACACGGCGCCCGGCGCCAGCGGCCCCCCAATCGCGACATGAGCAAGTCACCAGTGAACGCGGCTCGCTTGCGCACGATCCTCCGGGATACGCCTCTGCTCGTGGTTGGGGCGCTGATCCTGGCGGTGAATGTCGACCTGTTCTTGGTTCCGCAAAACATCGCCCCGGGCGGAGTATCCGGCGCGGCCATCATCCTCAACCACTACACCGGCTGGCCGATCGGGATCAGCATGTTGGTGATGAACCTGCCCCTGCTGGCGATTGGATTTCGCTATCTGGGCCGATTCCGCTTCTTGACCCGCACCGTCGTCGTGGTGCTGATCTACAACCTGGGGGTGGATCTGCTGGCGGGCTGGCTTCCCTCCGGCGGCATCACCGATGACTTGCTGCTGAACTCGCTCTACGGCGGCCTGCTGGGCGGCGCGGCGACCGGGTTTGTCTATCGAGCG
>CAYHSI010000247.1:0-3444 GCA_964359225.1 uncultured Anaerolineaceae bacterium | reverse complement strand
ACAGGATGTAGGATTGCTCATGGACGTCCCATAGCACCGTGATGCGCGAAGCGGAGATCACCGTCCGCACGGGCAAGTTCGGCCCGTACGTCACGGACGGCGTGGTGAACGCCTCCCTGCCGAAGGGCCGTGACCCGAACACCCTGACCGTGGAGGACGCCGAAGAAACTCTCCCGCCAGCCGCTGAACGGGAAGAAGGCCATCGGGGCGGCGCCGCCGATGTTGATCCCGATGTTGCCGACCTCGGCCTCGTAGCGGAACTTGCGGGCCGCCGCGCCGCTGCTGGTGAAGAGGCAGGCCATGTTCCCATATTGGCCCGTGTTCACCAGATCGATGGCCTCGTCGATTGTGGCCACGTGAATCAACCCAAGGACCGGCCCAAAGATTTCGGTCTTAACGATCTCGCCTTCCTTGGGCACGTCGACCAGCACGGTGGGCCTTACGAAGAACCCTCCCTCGTAACCGGTAATTTTGGCTCCCCGACCGTCAACCATCACCTTTGCGCCCTCGGCCTCGCCAAGCCCGATGAGCCGCTCGATGCGCGCTTTGCTTGCCACGCTGATCACCGGCCCCATCTGGACCCCCTCCTCCAGGCCATAGCCGACCACCCGCTCGGCGGCCGCCTGGGCGATCGCCTCGACAAAACTGTCGCGGGCCTCGCCTACCGTCACCGCCAGGGAGGCCGCCAGGCAGCGCTGACCGGCGCTGCCAAAAGCGCTGTCCGCAACGATCCGGGTGGTGGATTCAAGGTCCGCATCTGGCATGACGATGATCGGATTCTTGGCGCCGCCCTGGACCTGGGCCCGCTTTCCCCTGGCCGCCGCCCGCGAGTACACCTGCTTGGCCACCGGGGTCGATCCGACGAAGCTGATAGCCTGAATGCCAGGGTGGTCCAGGATGGCTTCGGCGGTCTGGCGGGATCCGTGGACCAGGTTGATCACCCCCCGCGGAAAATCGACTTGCTCGATCAGCTCGAAGATCCGGACCATCGTGAGCGGAACTCGCTCGGAGGGTTTGACAATGAAGGTGTTGCCGCAGGCCAGGGCGTAGGGCATGGACCAGAAAGGGATCATGGCAGGGAAGTTGAACGGACACAGCGCCGCGCCGATACCAACCGGCTGACGGATCATGAGCTCATCGATCCCGCGGGCGATGTCCTCCGACACGTAGCCCTGCATGAGGCTTGGAACTCCGCAGGCGATTTCCACGTTCTCGATCGCCCGCCGCACTTCGCCCCGGGCCTCTTCTAACGTCTTCCCATTCTCCAGCGTAATCGTGCGGGCCAACTCCTCGAAGTGGCGCTCCAGCAGGTCTTTCAGCTTGAATAGATACTGCACCCGCTCGACCGCCGGCGTGCGGCGCCAGCTACCGAATGCAGCCGCAGCAGCCCGGGCCGCCCGGTCCACTTCCTCAGGGGGCGAGAGGGCAACTCTGGCCAGCACCTCGCCGGTGGCAGGATTCAGCACATCCAGCCGTTCAGAGACCGTCGGTTCTGCCCAGCTTCCGTCAACGTAGTTCCTCACCTTTTCCATGGGATCAACTCCTCCGGGCCGCTGCCGAGCCCGATCAGCAACGGGTCGGCAGGCAACCGAACGGGGCACGGCTCCAGGCCCTAGCCCGGCTGGGCCGCTAGGACCTCACGCAGCTCAACCGGGCGGCCTTCGTCGAGCGAAACGGTGGCAGCGATCGCGATCGCGGTGGCCAGGCGGGCCTCGCTCCCGGTTACCATCGGCGTCCGGTCCTGGGTCACGCAATCGACAAAATGCCGGATCTCCTCGACGTAGGCCGCATCGAAGCGACCCGGGCCGGTCGGCCCGGCCGCGCCCTGTGCGGACAAGAGCAGCAAGTCCGACTCCCGCTGCCTACCGACCATCACTGCACCGCTGGTTCCCAACACTTCGGTCCGCGCGTCGAATCCGTAGACCGCGTTGCGGCTCAGGTCCACATTGCCGACCGCTCCGTCCGCAAAGCGCAGGTTAACCACCGCGTTGTCGATGTCCCAAGCCTCCCGCAGTTCTGGATAGGCGAGGCAGGCGCCCTCGCTCGAGACCCGCACGACCTCGCTCCCCATCAGCCAGCGCGCCAGGTCAAAATCGTGAACGCCCATGTCCATGATCAGCCCGCCGCTCGACTCGCGGCGGGCGAACTCCAGCGAAGTGCGCACCGGATCGCGGTCGATCGATTTGAAGATCGTCGGCCGCCCGATCGCTCCCGTTTCAACCTTGCTTCTGGCCTCGCGGTAGGCCGGATCGAACCGGCGCATGAAGCCCACCATGAGTTTCACGCCGGCGGCCGCGGCCGCCGCGATGGCCCGGTCACAACCATCGAGTGTAAGCGCGAGCGGTTTCTCAACGAACACGTGTTTTCCGGCAGCAGCGGCTGCGGCGACCAGATCCGGATGGGTGTCGGTGGGAGTGACGATCAGCACCGCCCCGACGTCCCGGCGCTCGAACAGTTCGAGCGGGTCCGAGTAGACCGAGTCCGCCCCATACTGGCTAGCCATCTCCTCCGCCTTGGCGCGATCCAGGTCGGCGATGGCCACCAGGCTGGCCTCCGGCACCCCGTTCACCAGGTGCCGAGCCAGCACGCTTCCCATCCGACCAACCCCGACCAGCCCGACCCGAACGGTCATGCGCTGCGGCCTTGACTCGCGGTCATCCGGCTTGGCCTCCAAGTAGGTGCCGCTCCCGGTGGCGGCCCGCCGGGTAAGCCTCCCGCGCCGCTCGAACGCCGTCTATTTCGGAGACTTCGGCGATCGGAACATCCCACCAGGATTCGTATCCCGGCACACGCTGCTCCGGATCGGTCTCGATCACCACCACCGTGGTCCGGTCTTGCGCCTTCGCCTGCTCGAGTGCCTTCTTCAGTGTAGGCAGATCGTGGGCCTGGATGGCGTGCGCGCCGAGGCTGCGGGCATTGCCCGCGAAGTCGACCGGCAGCGGCTCGCCGTCCAGTTGGCCGCTCTGCGGGTTCCGATAGCGATACTGCGTTCCGAATCCACCGCTGCCGACCGATTGCGAGAGGCCCCCGATGCTCGAGAAGCCATGGTTGTCCACCAGCACGATGGTCAGCTTGCAGCCCTCCTGGATGGAGGTGACGATCTCCGAGTTCATCATCAGGTAACTCCCGTCGCCGACCATAACGTAGACTTCCCGATCGGGCGCGGCCATCCTGACTCCCAGGCCTCCGGCGATCTCGTATCCCATGCACGAGTAGCCGTACTCCAGGTGATAGCCCTTGGGGTCGCGGGCCCGCCACAGCTTGTGCAGCTCGCCGGGCAGGCTGCCCGCCGCGCTGAGCACCACATCGCGTGGCCCAGCTGCCTCGTTCACTGCCCCGATAACCTCACTCTGGCTGATCGGCGGGCCATGTTCCAGACCGTAGAGCCGGGCGACTTCCCGGTCCCATTCCCGGTTGAACTCCTGCGCTCGCGCCCGATGCTCT
>CAYHSI010000246.1:0-3444 GCA_964359225.1 uncultured Anaerolineaceae bacterium | reverse complement strand
GGCAGCGGCGCGGCGTTCCAAGCGCTCTTCCGCAATCCGCTGGCTGACCCGTATGTCATTGGAATCGCCTCCGGAGCGGGGCTGGGGGCGGTGTTGGCGATGGCGCTGCGCTGGCCGGCCGACGGGTTGGGGATGGCGGCGGTGCCGGTGGCCGGCTTTCTTGGCGCGCTGCTCACCGTCGCGCTAGTCTACCGATTGTCGAGCGTGGGAAAAACGACCCCGGTGACCACCCTCATCCTGGCCGGAGTCGCAGTGAGCTCGTTCGCCACCGCACTGACCAGCCTGATTCTGCTGCAATCGACCTCCGAGCTGCACCGGGCAGTAACCTGGATGGTCGGTGGATTCTCGCTGGGAGGCTGGGCGCCGGTGCTCGCCTCTCTACCCTATCTGGCGCTGGCGCTCGGGGTACTGGTGACCCTCGGCCGGCCGCTGGACGTGCTGCAGTTTGGCGATGAGCAAGCCTCCCAACTCGGGTTGGACGTCGACCGCCTGAAACTGGTGGTCGTGGTTACTGCTTCGCTGGCAGCCGCGACCGCGGTGTCGTTCTCGGGCATCATCGCGTTTGTGGGACTGGTGGTACCCCATCTGACTCGGCTGCTGTGGGGACCGAGCTATCGGCGGCTGCTTCCACTGGCGGCGCTCGGTGGGGCGAGCTTTTTGCTGCTGGCCGACATCGTGGCCCGCTCGCTGATGTCGCCCCGCGAACTTCCAGTTGGAGTTGTGACCTCGGTGATCGGGGCGCCGTTCTTCTTATACCTGCTGGCCCGCGCCAAACGGAATCTGAGGGCCTGGTGATCGAGCTCAAGCAGCTGAGTGTGGGTTATCCGGGGCTGACCGTATTGCACGAGCTCGACCTGCGGGTGGAGGCTGGCGAGGTGCTAGCGGTGGTGGGACCGAACGGGGTCGGGAAGTCTACTCTGGTCCGGACCGCCAGCGGGGCGCTCCGGCCGCTGGCCGGCTCGGTGGAGATTGACGGCCGCCGCTTGCATGAGCTGCCGCCGGCCCAACGGGCTCGGATGGTTTCGGTGGTGCCACAAGCCAGCAACCTGCCTCCGGCCTTTACTGCGCTGGATGTGGTGATCCTGGGGCGCACTCCGTATCTGGGGTGGCTGGGCTCGGAGGGTGAGCAGGATCGCCGGCTGGCGGCCGAAGCCATGGCCCGCACCGAGACCCTCGCCCTGGCAGAGCGCCGGGTAGGAGAGCTCTCCGGTGGGGAGCAGCAGCGCCTGCTGATCGCCCGGGCCCTCGCCCAGGGCGCGCCGGTCATGCTGCTTGACGAACCCACCGCCCATCTCGATCTGCGCCACCAGGACCGGGTGCTCAAGTTGGTGCGGCGGCTGACCCGCGAACAGGGGCTCTCGGTCCTGCTCGCGCTGCACGACCTCAACCTGGTGGCGCGATTCGCCGACCGGGTGGCCTTGCTCTCCGACGGGCGGGTTCACAGCATCGGTCGCCCGCAGGAGGTGCTGACCCCGGAGGAGCTGGCCGCGGTCTACGGAATACAGATTCACGTGATGACCAACCCCTTGGACGGGAAGCCGCTGGTGCTCGCCGGAGATTAGGCCGAGCTCGAGACCGAACGAGGTATGCTCTGGGTTGTTAGGCCGAACCGTGGCCGGAGAGTAGGGAGGGGAGTCGCTTGCCAAACCTCGAGCAAGCCCGTGCCTGGTATCCGGAGCACGATCCGGTGCACGGGTTCGACCATGTCCAGCGGGTGCTGGCGCTGGCGGAGCGGTTCGGCGCGCAGCTGGGGGCCGATCTAGAAATCCTCCGGGCGGCCGCCCTGCTGCACGACGCGGCGGGAGCCGCGCCGCTCAGTAAGGGCCGGGCCGCTCACGAACACTCCTCGGCCGAGTTTGCCCGTGCGGTGCTGGAGCAGGAAGGGTGGCCCTCGCAGAGGATCGACCCGGTATTGCACTGCATCCGGGCCCACCGTTACCGCGGGGAAGAGCAGCCGAATTCACTGGAGGCGAAAGTCTTGTTCGACGCCGACAAGCTGGACGTGATCGGGGCCTTCGGCGTGGCTCGCACGATCGGCTACGCGGTGCAGGCCGGGGCCCCGATCTTCGCCGAACCCTCCGAACACTTCATGGACTCCGGCGAGCGGTCGGCCGGCGAGCCGCACAGCGCCTTCCACGAGTATCTCTTCAAGCTGCGTCGGGTCCGGGGGCGGCTGCACACCGAGCCGGCCCGGCAGTTAGCCTCCGAGCGGGAGCAGCTGTTGCGGGCATTCTTCGAACAGCTGGCGGCCGAGGCCCGTGGCGAAGGCTAGCGACCGACCCCCCAAAAAACGCGATGATAAGATTGCGCGGTGGTCAAGCCGAATAAGCCTCAGATCCTACTCACCAATGATGACGGAATCGGCTCGGCCGGGCTGTGGGCGGCCGCTGAGGCGCTCGCCGAGTTGGGTTTTGTCACCGTGGCGGCCCCCCGCGAACAGCACTCCGGCGCGGGACGCAGCATGCCCCAGGCGTCGGATGGCGTCTTGCGGGAAGAGCAGGTCACCATTCACGGCAAGACCTGGACGGTGTATGCGGTTGGCGGCTCGCCCGCCCAGACCGTGCAGCACGCGATCCTCGAGCTAATGCCCCGGCGGCCGGATCTGGTGGTGGCCGGTATCAACCACGGGGAGAATCTCACCACCAGCATCACCATCTCAGGCACGGTCGGTGCGGCGCTGGAAGCGGCGGCGTTCGGAGTCCCCGCCCTGGCGGTCTCGCTTGAAATGCCGAAGGAGAAACAGCGGGGCGAAAGCGATGCCGACTTCTCGGCCGCGGCCCACTTCACAGCCCACTTTGGACGATTGATGATGCAGGCCGACGGGTTACCGGACGTGGACGTCCTAAAGATCGACGTCCCGTCGGATGCCACTCCCGAGACCCCCTGGCGGGTTACCCGGCTGTCGCGCTCGCAATACTACGTCCCGGTCAGCCCTGGCCGGGAGCATCTGACCGAACCGGTACGGGTGGACTTCGAGATCCGCTTCGACCAGGATCTCTTGGAGCCAGACTCTGACGTCTTTGCGGTACGGGTGGCACGGGAGGTGTCGGTGACTCCGTTGAGCCTGGACATGACCTCCCGGGTGGATCTGGAGCAACTTGCCCGCCGGCTGGGCGCGCCCACGCGGGGGCACGGATGATCGGCACCAAGCTCGGCCCCTACGAAATCACGGAAGAGATCGGCAAAGGCGGTATGGCGACCGTCTACCGAGCCTACCAGCCGAGTATGGACCGCCACGTGGCGGTCAAGGTGATCCGGGCCAGCCTGCTGGGCGATGCGGTGTCGGGCGAGACCGATTCCAGCGGGAAGCCAGGCTGATCGCAAAGCTGGAACATCCTCACCTGCTCCCGATCTACGACTTCGATGGCGCCCACGACCCCCCTTATATCGTGATGCGCTTCCTGGAGGGCGGCACCCTCAAGCAGGTGATGGAGGCCGACCGGC
>CAYHSI010000245.1:0-3456 GCA_964359225.1 uncultured Anaerolineaceae bacterium | reverse complement strand
CGATCTTCTGCTCCGGATCTTCAAGCATCTCCTGCCATTGGGCAAGCCAACCGACCGTCCGACCGATGGCGAACATCACCGGGAACATGTCGGTTGGGATGCCCAGGGCCTGGTAGATGATGCCCGAGTAGAAGTCGACGTTGGGGTACAGCTTGCGGGAGACGAAGAAGTCGTCCTCGAGGGCGATCTTCTCCAGCTCGAGCGCGATGTCAATCAGCGGGTTCCGGCCGGTCAGCTCGAAGACCTGTTCGGCGGTCTCCTTGATGATCTTGGCACGCGGATCGTAATTCTTGTAGACCCGGTGCCCAAATCCCATCAGTCGGAACTCGCCTTGCTTCACCCGCTGAATGTACTCGGGCACTACATCCTTGTCGCCGATCTCCTGCAGCATCTTGAGCACGGCTGCATTCGCCCCGCCATGCAGCGGGCCAGACAGGGCCGCCGCGGCGCCGGCCAAGGAACTGTAGGGATCGGCCTCGCTGGATCCAATGGATCGCATGGTGCTGGTGCTGCAGTTCTGCTCGTGGTCCGCGTGCAGGATGAACAGCACGTCGAGGGCGCGCTCCAGAACTGGGTTCGGCTTGTACTGCGCCTCGGACATCTTGTACATCATGCTCAGGAAGTTACCCGTGTAGCTCAAGCCATTGTCCGGGTTGACATATGGCAGCCCTTTGTTGTGCCGGAAGGAATAGGCGGCGATGGTGGGGACTTTTGCGATGAGGCGCCGGATTTGGTAGAGCCGGCTGGCGGGGTCGGTGACATTGCGAGCTTCAGGGTAGAACGTTGACAGCGCCGCCACTGAGCTGACAAATATACCCATCGGGTGGGCATCGTAACGAAAAGCCTCCATAAGCGATTTCAGGTTTTCGTGCAAGAAAGTGTGATGGGTGATCTCGTACACCCATTCGTCCAGCTGAAGCTGGGTGGGCAGCTCCCCGAAGATAATGAGGTATGCGACCTCGAGGAAGCTGCTCTTCTCGGCCAGCTGCTCGATCGGGAAGCCCCGATACTCCAGAATGCCCCGCTCGCCGTCGATGAAGGTAATCGTGCTCTTGGTGGAGGCCGTGTTCTTGAAGGCCGGGTCGTAGCTCATCAGCCCAAAATCGTCGTCGTCAACTTTGATCTCACGCAGGGCCATGGCGGAGATCGTGCCGTGTTCGACGGGGACGTCGTACTCCTTCTTGGTGCGGTGATCGATGATGGTCAGGCGCCCGTCAGTGGCGCCCTGTGCACTGGCAGCGTCTCGCGGCTTATCGGTGGCGACCATTGGGTCAACTCCTCCTTGTTTGCGGCGCCCACAACACGATGGCCGTACACGGTGGGCACATCGGAAACATCCGGCGGGACCGGCTATTGTGATATTAGGCGCAAACGGGCGGGCTCAATAGCGCGTCGTGTCAGTACTTGGGGGTGACTTCTTTCCCTTAGGGTCACAATTGGGCATCCGGAGGGGCTCAGGCTGGCTTGAGTTGAGGCCTTTAAACATGCAGGGGGTCTTATCGAACTCCTATAACAGTTTCTGCAGCAAGTCGATCATTTCTTGATCTCCCCCGGCTGGCGGTACCCAATCGACCTGGACGACTTCCACCTCCTGCTGTTCTAGGTTGTCAGCAAATTGCTTCAATCCGAGATTGATGACCACCGGCGACTCCCGAAGGATTTCATCGATCTTGCCAGACACCCGAACCTCCTAAGCGTCCTTGAGCAACTCACTGCAGAAGGCAGCGGCCTTGGCATTACTGTTGAACAAGTACACATCTGCCTCGCGCAGCAATTCCGACTGCAGCTCTAGGTCCTGAGAATCTCCATCTGTGCCGCAGATAGAGGCCACAATCGTAGGATCTCCGGCCTGCTTTTGCCTTCTCCGCTTGCCCTCGATGATCGCGTCCAGGATCTCTCCCACCGGATCCATCGCGGCGTTGAATCCCAGGATGAAATCGAGCAGCAGGACGGCCACACTGGGATCGCTGTATTCCGCCAGGACCCGCTGCCTGCGCAATGTCCCGTCGATCATTGGGTGGGGCCTTCCGAGGGTAAATACCTCATCTCCCATGTCGATCAGGGTGTGCTCCCGGCTCCGATTGAGATCAGCGAGCTTGAATTCCTTTTCCATCGGTGCGTTTGAATAGACCATGAGCCCAGCTTCGCGCAGGATGAGCTGCGACTGGTAGCAGAACGTGCCGCCCGCAAACAGACCTCGCAGGTAGCGCTGGTTGGAGGTTCGAGCAGCACGGAGGGCCTTCGCTAGCTCGAGCTCCTCAGCGGAGAGCAGGTCTCCCAGCGGGCTTTCTTGCCGGCTAGAGAGCCGGATCGCTGCTTGAACGGCGGCATCGATGGTGCGAGCCCAGTGTAAATTCCCCATGTTTGCGCCCTCGTCCATCGGCGAGCCCAACAAGCATGCCACTGTAGGCTTGCTGCTCGCCTCCAGGCGTGAAACCAATCGCTTGAGTGTCTCGCTGCCCGGCGGCTTAGCGATGATGGCGATGACCTCTGTAGGAGGATCGGATTCCAGCGCATCCAGGGCCATGAAGGTGGTTATGCCCCCAATCTCGTCGGATAGATCATGGCTGCCCGTGCCGATGGCCTGTGAGATGCCGTGTCCTGCATTGTGGATCTGGCAAGTGAATTCCTGGAGCCCCGTCCCCGAGGGGCCGATGACTCCTATCGATCCTCTGCGCACAACGTTAGCGAACCCAACCCCGACTCCGTTCAGGATGCTGGTCCCGCAATCCGGACCCATGACGAGCAGTTTGCGTTCGCTCGCGAATTGTTTGAGCTTACGCTCGGCTTCACGAGGAACATTGCTGCTGAAGATGAATAAGTTGAGTCCGGACTCAAGCGCCGCTTGAGCCTCGCGGACAATGTATTCTCCTGGGATTGTCAGCACCGCCAGGTTCGCGGTCGGCGCCGCGCGAAGGCCCTCTTCCAGGGTGTGCAGGTCAGAGACCCGAGTGCTGGTCTCGAGCGACAACAGTGCCTGCTCCAGCAAGGTCCCCAACACCTGCTCGACAAGCTTGGGGGTGTCGGCGATGACCGCAACTATCAGGTCGTCGGCCTGAGCGGCCTCGATCTCTGCCCCACGAATTCCCATATCCGCCAAGAAACGTTTGTTATTCTCGCTAGCCATAAGCACGGCCGTTTGGCGCACGCCCGGCAGCTGAGAGAGGCGTCGATCGATGCCCATCAGGAAGACCGAATCGTAGTACCGGTTCTCACGAACAATGAATCCGGAAGCCATCTTCACTCTCCAGCGGCAGTTTTCGGAATCTTATACCTCGCTGTATCGCTTCCCAAACGCGATCAAAGCCTGCTTGAAACATTCCATGGGCGCCCGCACCAAGCCGGCGCCGATGATCGGGTAGCCGGGATCCTTGTGGGCGATCGCGGTATCAATGATCGGGGCGATGTTCGACTGCACCACCTTGCGAATATCGATGCCGACGGAGGTACCTGCAA
>CAYHSI010000244.1:0-3464 GCA_964359225.1 uncultured Anaerolineaceae bacterium | reverse complement strand
CGCCCCGAGTCGCAGCCGCGGTGCGTCCCGCGCAGTCCCAGCGGACCGCGCAGCAGGTCCAGCAGCGACCAGCGCGGGTCACACAGTACCTGGCGCGGTTCACCGTTCACGCTCAAGGTCAAGCTTTGACGCATCACTACCTCAACCTCATCAGAGGGCCTCGCGCTCGAAGGACGGAGACGCCGCCAAGGTCGTGAGCGCTCGCCGGGTCAGCACTTCCACCATCCTCCGCCGGTACCAGGCTGAAGCCCGCATATCGTCGATGGGACGAGATTCCGCTGCGGCCGCCCGAGCGGCGCGCTCGATCCGCTCCGGGGTGAGGCGTTGACCTGCCAGTTCGGCCTCGGCAGCCGTGGCACGGGTCGGGGTTGGCGCGACGGCTCCCATGCTGATCCTCGCAGATTCACACCGGCCATCCACCCGCTGCAGCGAAACTGCGACTCCCACGATGGCAATGTCCATGAAGGTGCGGAGACTGTGTTTCAAGTAGAGCGAGTGCCCGGCAGGGTCCGGAATATCGAGTCCCAATAACAACTCGTCCGAGGCCAGAACCGTCTGGCCGGGACCAAGGAAAAAACCTTCTAAGGGGACCCGGCGCTCGCCGCGGGGGCCGACGACCCGCGCAACTGCGCCAAGCGCCAGCAGGATTGCCGCCAGGTCGGCCGAGGGTGCGGCATTGCATAGATTTCCGCCTACGGTGGCCAAGTTGCGGACTTGCACAGAGGCCATCGTCGCGGCCGCTTTGGCGAGGGCGGGGAAGCGGATGCGGATCGACTCGGACTGGCATAGTTCCTGAAGTGTTGTGAGTGCCGCCAGGAAGTGCGGAGAGCCGCTGGGAGCGGGTGAGCCGCGCAGCTCCGTTACCCGGGTCAGATTCACCAGGGCTCTCGGCGCGCTCTCGCCAAGGCGCATTTGCAGCAGCAGGTCTGTCCCGCCCGCGATTGGGCGCGCCTCCTGCCCGAAGTCGGAAAAGATTTGAAGGGCGGCTGCCAGGTTCTCGGGAGCGAAGTACTCGAACGGCCTCACCGGCTCGCCTGTTCGAGGGTCACCCTTGACGGCCTTAGCTGGGCACAATGCCCATGGTCTGGGCCATGGGCATTGCGAGCGCCTTCATCTAGCGCGGAGAGGTTGATCTTCACCGCAGGCGGTGGGCCGAGCCCACGGACCGCATGCTTCAGGTCGTCGAGCGACAATCCGAGGGAGGTGTGCGCCGCGACGAAGCCAAGCAGAACGACATTGGCTATCGCAGGCGAACCCAGCCGCAGGGCTTCACCGTCGGCGTCTACCTGACATGCGCTAACCCCCAACTCATGTAACCGAGCGCGCACTGGTTCCGGGAAGCCCTCGACCGCGTTGATGAACACGGCACCCCCAGGGCGCAGCACGGGCAATTGGCGCAGGCCTTCGAGGCGGTCGAGAGCGATCAAGGCATGTGCGGTTCCCCGCCGGATCAGCGGGCCCGGCTCGTCACCCATGATTAGGTGCGCCACCACACTCCCGCCGCGTTGGCTCATCCCGTGAGACTCTGAGACCATCACCTGAGCGCCGCGGGCCAGCGCCGCTTCCGCAAGCAGCCGACTGGCGAAGATCACGCCTTGGCCACCAACGCCTGCCAGGACAATCCTGCCGTGCGGGTCAGGCATGCTGCAACTCGACCTGAGGGACGATGAATCCTTTGTAGCAGGCGTCAATACACTGGCCGCATTCCACGCAGGTTTTCAAATCGATGTCGACCCGCGACCCGTCCGGCCGGAGTACGATCGCCGGACACTCGAAGGCTTCGACGCAATAGCGACATCCGTCACACTCCTCAGTGACCGTCACCGGAATGGGATGGGCGTCGATGGGGGATGGGTCGAAAATTGCGCAAGGCCGGTCGGCGATGATCACCGCCGGGCCACCCTCAGGTGCGCGGGTGAAGGAGTGCGCCTCTTTGAGCAGCTCTTGAAAGGGATCCTGGTCGTAGGGATCGGCCTCGCGGACAAACCGCACGCCGCACGCTCTGACCAGGTCCGGAATCGATGTCGGAAGCGCGGCCGCGCCGTCCGATCCAACGACGCTCGCCAGCGTGGGCTGGGTGCCGGTCATCGCGGTGGTGTGGTTGTCCAGGATTACCAGGATGAACCGTGCGTCGTTGTGGACGGCGTTGGCCAGCGGGACGATCCCCGCGTGCAAGAAAGTTGAATCGCCGATCGTCGCCACGATGGGCCGTTCATCGCCCAGCAGCCGACCGGCGTGATAGAAACCGGCTGCCATAGTCACCGATCCGCCCATGTCCAGGCAGGTGTCCATGGCTCGCAAGTTGGTGCCTAGGGTGTAGCAGCCGATGTCGCCCGGGTAGATGGCTTGGGGCCCGAAAGTGCGCTTGATTGCGAAATACGCGGAACGGTGGGAGCAGCCGGGGCACAAGCGTGGCCGACGCGGCGGGACCGCCATCCCCTGAACCAGTGCTGTGAGCCGCTCGTCTGCAGGGGCTGGCACGGGAAATCCCGCCTCATCCAGTGCCTCGGCCAGGATGGCGGCCGCCCGTTCTGGGGTGAGTTCCCCCGCCTGAGGCACCGTTCCGTCAAGGCGCCCGCGCACCCGGGTGCGGTCTGGGATCTGCAACTCGATGGTGGCGTCCGGTTCTTCGAGCACGATCACCCGTTCGCAGCGGCGGATGAAATCAGCTACGAGACGACGCGGGAGCGGGTAGGGGGTGCCGAGCTTCAGGACCGGAATGTCGGCGCCGAAATCGCGCAATACCTGAAGCGCGGTATGGAATGCAACCCCGCTGGCGATTACGCCAACTGGGGCGGAGCCGTTTTCACCGAAACTTCCCTGGATTCGATTGAGTTCGGAGGTCTCGAACTCCTGCTCGATGGCCTCCAGCTTTTGAACCAGCTCAACGTGGAGCTTCAGGCGGAAGGCGGGGGTTGCCGCCCAACGCTGAGGGTCTTTGTGGAAGCCTCTAGCCTGGGGGCCCGCGGTCGCTGGAAAGAGCACGGCATCGGAGTCGAACGACTGGCGGGCATGGCACAGCCTGGTCGTCGGCCGCAACAGCACAGGAATTTGAAATCGCTCCGACAGCTCGAAGGCCAACCCGGTCATCTGCAGCGCCTCCACTGGAGTGGAGGGGTCCAGCACCGGGACTTTGGCCGCATGGGCCAGGAGCCGGGAGTCTTGTTCCGTCTGGGAAGAGTGCGGTCCCGGATCGTCACAGGAGATGACGACGAAACCTCCGACCACGCCGGTATAAGCCGAGCTGAAGAACGGATCGGCCGCGACATTCAGCCCCACCTGCTTCATCGCCGTGGCGGCGCGCAAACCGCTCCAGCTCGCCGCCAGCGCCGTTTCGAAGGCCACTTTCTCGTTGGCGCTCCACTCGGCGTAGACGACCTCGGGTGCGTGGGCCTTGTATCTGATGACACTCGACAAGATCTCTGAACTTGGGGTGCCGGGATAAGCCGTCACCATCCGGCAGC
>CAYHSI010000243.1:0-3502 GCA_964359225.1 uncultured Anaerolineaceae bacterium | reverse complement strand
GTGGAGGTCGACTAGTGGAATGGGCTGACTTTCGTTCGGACACGGTCACTCAGCCGACCCCCGAAATGCGCGCCGCGATGGCCCAAGCGGAGGTGGGGGATGACGTCTTCGGCGAAGATCCGACGGTCCAGCAGCTCGAGGAGATGGCCGCCAAGCGGGTGGGGATGGAGGCGGCCCTGTTCGTCGCCTCCGGCACGATGGGCAATCTGGCCGCCGTGTTGACCCATTGCCAGCGGGGAGACGAGATCATCTTGGGGGATCGTTCGCACACCTTTCTGCACGAAGCGGGCGGAGTTTCGGCATTGGGCGGCGTCCATCCCCATACGGTGCGTAACCAGAGCGATGGAACGCTGGATCCACAGGAAATCATTGGCGCGATCCGGGCTGTGGACGATCACTTTCCGACTTCAAGGTTGATCATTCTCGAAAACACCCACAACCATTCTGGCGGAACCCCGCTCACCGCCGAGTACGTTCAGCAGGTGGGCGGCCTGGCGCGGGAACACGGTCTGCGGCTGCACATTGACGGCGCTCGGCTCTTCAATGCCGCCATCGCCCTCGGCAGGTCGGCGGCCGAACTCGCCGCACCGGCCGACTCAATCACCTTCTGTCTCTCGAAAGGTCTGTGTGCCCCGGTCGGGTCGCTGCTGTGTGGACCCGCCGAGTTCATCCGGCTGGCTCGGCGGACCCGCAAGCAGCTGGGTGGTGGGATGCGGCAGGCCGGGATCCTGGCGGCGGCCGGAATCGTTGCTTTGGAAAGCATGGTCGATCGATTGGCGGAGGACCACCAACGGGCCCGTCGGTTGGCGGCCGGGCTACGGGGAATTCCCGACATCCAGGTCGAGCACGATCCGCCGCCGACCAATATGGTGTATTTTCGCCTCGATCCACAGGGCGGCGTGACGACCCAGGATCTCGTTCAGGCGTTAGCTTCGCGGGGCGTAAAACTTACCGCTCGCAATCCGCATCGAATGCGGATGGTCGTGCATTATTGGATCGATGACGATGCAGTTGAACGCGCCGTCGCCGGAATCTCAGCTTTGATGTCCGGCCCGTAAACCGCGCCGTGTGGTAGACTACCCCGGGCTCGGGGGTGTAGTGTAGCGGCCAAACACGCTGCCCTGTCAAGGCAGAGATCGCGGGTTCGAATCCCGTCATCCCCGCTGCAGATTTCATCCCGAACCTGCTCCTAACGCCAAACCTGAAAGCTTGAGCTTGACCGGCCACGACGGCCGTGCCTGACTTCGCCTCCGAGCGGGTAGGAGGGGGGCTTGCTTGACTTTCGGAAAATCGCTATGGTATGCTCCGCCGGCTCTGCGCCAAGCTTATTATGACTTCGGGCGACGTCAAATACTGGATTGGGTTCAACCTGGTCTCCGGAATCGGACCGGTTCGAGTTCGCTCGCTTGTTCAGACCTTCGGCGGTATCGAGGCCGCTTGGAAAGCGCCGGCGGAAGAGCTGCGCAGGGTCGGCCTCGGGGAGAAACTGGTGCAGCGGCTGGTCGAGGCGAGATCGGCTCTTGATCTTGCGAACGAGCTCGGCCGAGTGCAGCAGTTGGGGATGCAAGTCCTGCCGATGGACGATCCGCAATACCCAGCGCGGCTGAAGGAAATTGAGTCGCCGCCGCTAGTTCTCTACCTGTCGGGGCAGCTCGTGCCCCAAGACGAGTGGGCTGCGGCGATCGTCGGGACCCGGCGGGCGACGCCTTACGGCAAGGCGGTCACTGCGGAGTTGGCTGGCGGCCTGGCCGCCAGCGGCGTGACGGTGGTCTCGGGTTTGGCACGCGGGATCGATGGGATTGCCCACCAGGCCGCGCTGGAAGCTGGAGGTCGGACGCTGGCGGTTCTCGGCTCGGGTTTGGACCACATTTACCCACCGGAACACCGCAACCTGGCTCACTCGATTGCCAGCAATGGGGCGGTGCTGAGTGACTACCCACTCGGAACCAGTCCGGAGGGAGGCAACTTCCCGGCCCGCAATCGGATCATCGCCGGCCTCTCCCTGGCGGTAATCGTGGTCGAAGCGGGGGAGAGCAGCGGCGCCTTGATCACGGCAGACTTCGCGGCCGAACAGGGCCGCGATGTTTTTGCAGTACCGGGTCGGATTTACGACCGGGCAAGCCGGGGGACCAATCGCTTGATTGCGGCCGGTGCATTCCCGGTCACGACTGTCGATGATATCTTGGAAGTCCTCAATCTGGAATCAGTCACTGCGGCCGCCCCGCGTGAGCCATCGCTACCTAAGGATGCGACTGAGCGCAGGGTGCTTGAAGCGCTTTCCGGCGATCCGGTTCATATCGATGAGCTCAGGGAACGCTGCGAAATACCGATCGCTGAACTGACTGCCTGCCTCTCGATGCTCGAGCTACGCGGCCAGGCCCGGCAAGTCGGGGGAATGCACTATGTGCGCGCCCACGAGCCGAGAGCGGCCTATCGAGTCGGATGAGCTTCGAGCGGACGTATCCGGTGATCATGGCAGGCGGAGGCGGGACCCGTCTCTGGCCTCTGTCGCGGGCGGATCGCCCGAAGCAGAGCCTGCCGCTTCTGGAAGGTCGGACTCTGTTCCAGCTGGCAGTCCGGCGTCTGTTGCCGGCGTTCTCGCTGGACCGGATCCAGGTCGTGACGGTTCAACCCCTGGTCCAACAACTGGTTGAACAGGTCCCCGAGCTCAGCGAGCGGAACTTTCTGATCGAACCATCACCAAGAGGCACGGCCTCGGTCATCGGCCTCGCGGCTACCGTATTGCGCCGGAAGGATCCGCAGGCGATCATGGCTTGTCTCACCGCTGACCATCTGATCGGCCGGCCCGATCGGTTCCTGCAGCTGCTCTCCGCAGCGGAGACGGTCGCCCAGCGAGGCGAGTTGGTGACCTTGGGAATCACCCCGACCTATCCGGCGACTGGATACGGATATATTCAGGTTGGTGAGCCGACCGGAAGTGAGGCAGGTTTCCCGATCAGCCGGGTGCTCCAATTCAAAGAGAAACCCGATCGGAGCCAGGCCGAGCACTATTTAGAGATGGGAGAATACTACTGGAACTCTGGCATGTTCGTTTGGACGGTAAGCAGGATTCTGGAGCAGATCGAGCAATTGATGCCGGAGCTCAGTGAAGGTCTGGAGCGGATTTCTTCCGCCCTAGAAACCAACGCACGCCAGGCGATGATCGAGGAAGTGTGGACCGGCCTGCGCAGCCAGACTATTGACTACGGAATCATGGAGCGTGCCCAGGGGATTAGTGTGATCGGGGCGGATGATCTCGGGTGGAGCGATGTCGGCGGCTGGGACCGGTTTTCGGAGCTGCTCTCGGCCGACTCCGATGGCAACCAGGTCTTCGCAGAGCATTCACTGATGGTCGAGACGCAGGACACCTTGATCTATCAAGAGCGCCCCGATCATGCCAAGCGGCTGATCGCCGCGTTGGGTCTGCGCGATCTGATCGTGGTCGATACACCGGACGTGCTGCTGGTTTGCCGACGAGAGCGGGCCGAGGAGGTCCGGCAGC
>CAYHSI010000242.1:0-3526 GCA_964359225.1 uncultured Anaerolineaceae bacterium | reverse complement strand
TTGGATCCTGGAGGCCGTGGTGGAGCGGTTGCCGGCCAAGCAGTCGGTCATGGCCCGGATCGAAGCCCTGCGCCGCCCGGACAGCATTGTCAGCACCAACACCTCGGGCCTGCGGATCCGGGACATTGGCGCGGGCCGTTCTGCGCAGTTCCAGGCTCACTTCTTGGGCACTCACTTCTTCAATCCGCCGCGCTACCTCAAGCTGTTGGAGGTCATTCCGGGAGAGCAGACCAAGCCGGAGCTCCTGGATTTCATGCGGCGATTCGCCTCCGAGCGGTTAGGGAAGGGGGTGATCTTGTGCAAAGATACCCCCAATTTCATTGCGAACCGCCTCTTCAGCATTACGAATGCCTTTACCCTCAACTACGCGCTGGAGAACGGCTACACCATCGAAGAGGTCGATCAGCTTACCGGTGAGTTGATCGGGAACCCGAAGACTGCAACCTTCCGGTTGTTGGACCTGATCGGCATCGACATCATGGCCGATGTGGGCAATCACCTGTACCCCAGCCTGGCCGGGGACCCGTTCAGGGAGGTCCTGATAAGTGAGCAGGTCGGGCGGCTCGCCGCAGCCATGATCGAGCACGGCTGGCTTGGCCGCAAGAGTGGTCAGGGATTCTACCGGCGGGTAGAGGCTGAGGCCGGGACCGAATTCTGGTGGCTCGACCCGGACAGCCTGCAGTACCGAGCCCCGACCCGGCCCCGATTTGACTCGGTCGGGAAGCACAAGGATGTCGCCGAGGTCGGAGAGCGGCTGAGGCGACTCCTTGAAGAACGGGACCGGGCCGCGAATTTCCTCTGGACAACGACCGCTTTCGGGCTGCGCTACGCGGCCAGCCTGGTGCCGCAGGTCTCGCCGGATCTGGTTTCGATCGACAGCGCCATGAAATGGGGATTCATGCAGGAACTCGGCCCGTTCGAGCGCTGGGACGCCTTGGGAGTCGCCGAGTCGGTGGGGCGAATGGAATCGGAAGGCAATGCCGTGGCGCCCTGGGTGAAGGAGATGCTTGCGGCCGGCATTGGGAGCTTCTATCAACGGGACGGCGACCGGACCGTCGGTTGCTACGATCCCCCCTCTCGAAAGGTCGAACCTTTAATGCGCGATCCTCGGGTAATCGCAATCCGGGATCTCAAAGCAGCGGGCAAAGAGCTCCTGGCCAACTCCAGCGCCAGCCTGCTCGACCTTGGCGAGGGAGTGCTGCTCTTGGAGTTTCACAGCCCCGCCAACTCGTTGGACGGAGAGGTTCTGGCTATGGCTGAACACGCGCTGCAGGAACTTGCCCAGGAGCGATGGTTGGCCCTGGTGATCGGCAACCAGGGCACCCACTTCTCGGCCGGCGCCAACTTGTTCGCGATGGCAGTCGCTGCCCAGCAAGGAGAGCGGGACCTGATCGAGCAGGGTACCCGGACCTTTCAATCCCTCCTGCAGCGGATGCGGGCCAATCCCAAGCCGATTGTGGCCGCGGTCCATGGGATGGCCTTGGCCGGAGGCGCGGAAGTGGTGATGGGCGCGGCTCGAGTCGTTGCCGCCGCCGAGAGTTACATCGGTCTGGTGGAGGCGGGGGTCGGGCTTATCCCGGCCGGATCGGGGAGCAAGGAATTGCTGCGGCGGGTGCTCGGCCCGGTGATGACCACCCCGAATGCTGACGGACTACCGCATCTGCAGAAGGTATTCGAGCTGATCGCCCTCGCCAAAGTTTCCGAGAGCGCCGAGCAGGCCCGCGAGATGGGCTTCCTGGGGCCGGCCGACCGGATCGTAATGAATTCAGAACACCTGCTGGCGGAAGCCAAGCGGGAGGCGCTGGCCATGGTCGGGGCCGGCTACCGGCCGGATCCGGCCGGAAAGGTGTGGGCCGCCGGGCGTGATGCACTGGCGAATCTGAGACAGATGATCTGGAGCATGCGGGAGGCCGGATTCGCCAGCGACCACGACGTGGTCGTCGCCAGCCGACTGGCCCACGTGCTGACCGGCGGGGACCTGAGCCGGCCGGACTGGGTCCCGGAGGAGCACATCTTGGAGCTGGAGCGCGAGGCATTCCTGGCCCTCACCGCCGAACCCAAGACCCAGGCCCGGATGTGGCACATGCTCCAGCATCGCAAGCCGTTACGCAATTGACGATGCCTCGCCGCACTGCGCATAGCCACATACCCGAACTCCGGTCGTATCAAGAGGTAAGGGAGTAAGTAGATGACTCGGGAAGCCGTGATTGTTGGCGCAGTACGAACCGCGGTGGGGCGTGCCCACAAAGGAATCACCCGAGATGTCCGCCCGGATGACCTGGCTGCGGCGGTGATCCGCGAGTTACTGCGCCGCACTGCGGGGAAGTTGGATCCGGCCCAGATTGATGATGTCGTCCTTGGCTGCGCCTACCCCGAGGGAGCCCAAGGGTTGAACGCAGCTCGCCCGATCGGCCTGCTCGCCGGCCTGCCGGTCGAAGTCCCTGCCCAAACCATCAACCGGTTCTGCTCCAGCGGCCTGCAGGCGATTGCGATCGGGGCGGAGCGAATCCTCGCCAACGGGGCAGATATCGTGATCGCGGGCGGGGTCGAATCGATGAGCGCCGTTCCGATGATCGGATACCACCTCAGCCTGAATCCGTGGATCGTCGAGAACAACCCCGAGGTCTACATGAGCATGGGGCTGACCGCCGAGCGGGTGGCCGAGGAGTTCAAGATTTCGCGTGAAGTGCAGGATGAATTTGCCTTCCACAGCCACCGCAAAGCGAGCCAGGCCGTGGATGCTGGCATTTTCGACAACGAGATCGTGCCCTTCGAATTCGAGCAGGTTTCTCTCGCAGAAGACGGCGCGCTGCTCAGGGAACCGCGGGTGCTAAGCCAGGACGAACATCTGCGCCGGGAGACCAGCCTGGAGGGTCTGGCCGAGCTCAAGCCGGTGTTCAAGCGGGGAGGCAGCGTAACCGCCGGAAATTCGTCGCCCCTCAGTGACGGCGCGGCGGCGGTGTTATTAATGGAGGGGCGCACTGCAGTCCAGCTTGGGCTGCTGCCGCTGGCCCGATTCGTCGGCTTCAACGTTGCGGGCGTTCGGCCCGAGATCATGGGCGTCGGCCCGGTGAAGGCGGTTCCTCGGGTGCTGCAGCGGACCGGTCTGAAGCTGGAGGACATGGAGCTGATCGAGTTGAACGAAGCCTTTGCCTCACAGACCGTAGCGGTGATGCGCGAGCTCGAGTTTGATCCTGAGCGAGTGAACGTCAACGGCGGCGCAATCGCTCTCGGTCATCCGCTGGGCTGTACTGGGGCCAAGCTGACGACCCAACTGGTGTATGAGCTGCGGCGCCGCCGGGCGCGCTATGGCCTGGTGACCATGTGCATCGGCGGGGGCATGGGAGCGGCGGGGATCTTCGAGAACCTGAACTAACCGCCGGCCCGGGCGAGAGAACCAGAGGAGAGAGGATGCCAGACGAACTCACGATCGAAAAACTGATGGAGTTGATGCCTAGCGCGTTCTTGGCCGAGAAGGCTGCAGGGGTGACCGCCGAGATCCAGTTTCATTTGAAGGGTGCGGGTG
>CAYHSI010000241.1:0-3529 GCA_964359225.1 uncultured Anaerolineaceae bacterium | reverse complement strand
GCGAGTTGATTGTATGAACGCGCTGCACCTCCCGCTACACTGATGGTGTCTACGCCGTCAGTTTGCACAGGAGGTGCAACATGTCTAACCAGTCTGATTATACGGTCGGTTGCGACGCCCACAAGCACTACTCGCTCTTCTCCATCTTTGACGGTCAGGGGCGGGTGGTGCGAAGGACCCGGGTGGACCACCAGCGGGGCGCCATCCAGGATTTCCTGTCCCAGTTTCCACCCGGAACTCCCGTCGCTTTGGAGACGGTCGGCAATTGGTATTGGATCGTGGACGAGATCGAAGGGGCTCGCTGCAGGCCTCTGCTGGCCCATGCCCTCCTGGCGAAGAAGCGGATGGGCTACGTCCACAAGACCGACAAGCTCGACGCCGATGGCTTGGCCACTCTCCTGCGCATGGGCACCCTCCCAGCGGTCTGGATTCCGCCCGGGGATCTGCGCGACGAGCGCGAGCTGCCCCGCACCCGGATGGCCTTCTCCAAGGTCCGGACGATGCTCAAGAACCGCATCCACTCCACGCTGGCCAAGTACGCCCTCTCGCTCGACACCCAGAGCGACATCTTTACACCCAAGTGGCGCCCCCAGCTGCTCGCCCTTCTCCGGCAACTGCCTTCCGAGACCCGGCGCTGCGTCGAGCAGGAGCTCGAGCTGCTGGACCTGCTGCTGGCCCACATCCACCGGCTGGAGGAGCGGATCCTCGAGCGGGTCGAGATCACCCCAAGTCTCCAGCGCATTATGTCGATCCCGGGACCGGCCGAGATCCTGTCCATCGTGATCGACCGGGAGCTGGGGTCGATCGACCGCTTCCCCTCGCCCAAGCACCTGGCCAGCTACTGCGGCCTTGTGCCCCGGGTTCAGGCCAGCGGCGGCAAGGTCCACTACGGCCGCATGATCAAACAGGCGAACAACTACTTGAAGTGGGCGTTCATTGAAGCCGCCAACGTGATCGTCCGGCATCGCCACCACCCCAACTGGAGAGGCAAATATGTGGTCCGCCTCTTCGAACGCACTCGCCAGCGCAAGGGCCATGCCGTCGCGGTGGGCGCCACCGCTCGCTACCTGGCGGAAGCGACCTACTGGGTTCTCAAGAAGGGCGAGCCTTACCGGGAGCCGGTCCCCCGGCCTCCAGTAGGGTCGAAGTCAACGGTTTCGCCCAGGCAGGGCCAGGCCCGTGCCTAACATGGGTCCCTAGAGATCCGCGAGTTGATTGGGCCGACCCTGCTGAACATGCTCATGCCCCCAAGAGGGCGAATAGATGTTTCCGGCGAGACCGGCGTAGCGTAGAAAGCTCGTGCCCGAACCGAATGCAAACAAACGGCCTCTCCAAGGAGGAGGCCGTCGAATCCAGTTCATTCATTCTTGACAGGTGCAGCGTTTTCATAGATGTTAGGCAGCCACACGGCGAGCATTGTGCTCCAAAATCGGTCCAGTGGGCGTTAGACGGCGTGGAAAGGCCGGACGTCGCCATTGACGTAGTACCGAACAAAAGCAGAGCCAGTTTGTGGCGAAGAGCCATCGCAGCCCGGCGCCATCCGCCGGGCGTCGGGCGATCCTGGCCCGATCCCGCCGGATCTCGAGGTCACGAGCGTCATCCGGCCCGGGAGATCGAGCAGGTTCGCGACGGGCGGGGCGGCGCCGGTCACCGGGGCAACGCGTTCGGGCCGGTCGCCGTGACGAGACGCTGCGGGACCCAGCCGTCGACGTGGACGAAGCCGTCGAACCGGGCGCCCTCGCGGACGCAGACGTCGTACAGCGATTGACGGTAGAACTTCACGTGGGTGAAGTCCTCGAAGAGGGTGTAGTACGGCTCGTTGTCGGCGCTCTGGAATTGCTGACCGGTGAGCGCGGCGCGGTGCTCGCGGGAGAACGCTTCGACCCCCTCACCGACGACCACCCCGAGGTGCTCGAGGCCCATCTTATAGTCGCGCTGGTGGACGGGCGGGATGAGCTCGATGAGCGAGACGGGCTGGCCGTCAAGGACCTCGAGCGGGGTCACGAGCAGGATCTTCGAGATCGGGCGTCCGTTCCAGAGGTTCTCGAGGTTGGCGGTCGCGTTGCGCTCGAGGAGCGTCCGCATGTGGACGTACTGGTCCCACTCGGCGACGCGGACGGCCAGGTGGCTCAGGGGATACGGGCGGATGTCGATGCCACGGGCGAGGAGGCGGGCGTGCTGCTGCGCGACAAAGCCGCGGTAGTCCCCGATGATGTCGCCGACCGGATCGCCCATCACGTCGCCACCCTCCGAGCCGTCATTCTACGATGAAACCTCGCGAGGACGCCGATCTCGATCTGGCTTCGCCGACCGCTCGCCTGGCTGCCAGCCTTTCGGGCATCGTCCTCAGGTGGATCTCGCTGAAGCGCCCCTCAAGCGGTAAGCGAAGAAACAGGGGTCTCAGGCTGGGATCGGCACGTGAGGTTATGAGATGAGTGAGAGCCGCCTCGACGACTGCGTGCGACTTGATTAAGAAGGACCAGTCGTCCTCTTCAACCAGGCGCTCAAGGAATCCGGAAGGCAGGTTCAGATTCTGCTCGAGGCCAGAGAGGTCCGCAAAGAAGTGGTAACCGTCCATGGCGTGACTTCGTGTGGCTGCCTAACGGCCTCGAGCTGAGCGGCGCCGCTGAGCTACTTCGACTATCAAATCGCGCTGTGGCGGCGTCCGCTCCAGCGAGGGGTTAGGCGGCCTTCCTAATCCAACTGTGAGAGGATACCTGACCATACCTGTGCCCTCGAATGTGCTTCTGGAAACCTGCGGAGGACATCGGTTGCTTCCTTGAATAGGTTTGCATAGTTGAGAATGAATTTCGACAACACAAGCATTATGGTGAGCAAGTGAAGCTCAGCATGACCCCTCTGGTCTTCCCTCGTCTGGGCAGAAAAGAGCTGACTTGAAGTCAGCGCGTCGGAATGCGCGAACCCTGAGTAGTACGAGTAGATCCTCTTGATAAATGCGGGACTGAGCCCTGCTGAGCGCGCTGTTTCGCTCCAATCCCGACGGCGCCTGCCCTGAAGCACTTGCTTCTTCTCGCGTGGCGTTAATGCAGCGAAGACCTTCGTAGCTTGGAGTCTTTCCCGGAGCTCGGCAATATCGGCTTGGGCACCGAGGTAGTTCTCTGTCAGTGACTCATCGCTCGGTTCGTAACCCTCCAGGACGACTTGGCCTGCCAAGTGCCAGAGACAGTATTGAAACTCGAATTCATCTTCGGTTCGCGGGTGCACAAACACCTCAAAGAATGTGAGATACGCCTCGAGCGCAGCTCTCGCGATGACAGCTATTGAGCCAAAGTCGGTGAACGCGGCGCCGCTGGTAGATCTTGGCACAGGCGCATTCGTACCTTGAAAGAGCCAGTAGGCCGAGGCTCCATGGGCAAAGAGCTTCAGTGCCAGATATTGGGCGTCTGGCCACCTACCGTCAGATGATGCCTTATCCTTGAGAGCTTGCGCAACTTCAAATTGAAGTTCCAGGATGCGGAGGTACTCATCTTGCGAGAAGCGGACTTCCTCACTCATGGATAACTCAGTC
>CAYHSI010000240.1:0-3548 GCA_964359225.1 uncultured Anaerolineaceae bacterium | reverse complement strand
CGGCGGCTGCCCAACCGTGCTGGCTTCAATCTCGGGCGACCTCTTTCGGCCCCAAGCCGAGGCACCGCTGATCTCACCCGACGGAACCACCGTGGCCTATTTGCGAGCGGGAGCGTTGGGCAGCGAAGAGGAGCTGGTGTTGTACCGGCCCGGAACCGGGGAATCGATCAGCTACGCCACCGGAACGCTCCAGTGGAAGGGCTGGGCCCCCGATTCAGTTCACTTCGCTTACACCGCGGGGAGTTGGCTGGACCTCTTCATCGGCGAAGTCGGTGCGCCGCCTCGGCCGCTCGGGTCTGCCTCCAGCCTGCGCTGGGTCGATGACCGCCAATACTTGTATCTGGTGGGGGCCCCGGGAGCCTGGACGCTCACGCAGGGCGATCTCTCCGCAGCTCCACTACCCCTCGTCGATTTAGTCGGGTCGGATGGCGCCTTCGTTCCTTACGATTTCGCCCGATGAAGGGCTACTTTTCAAGCAGTCTCTGAAGCAGCTCCCGCGCCTTCTTGGCGTCCGCCCGGCCGCCGGTTTCGCGCATCAGCTGACCGACAAACCAACCTAGGACTGTCACCTTCCCCGCTCGGTAGCTTTCGACCTGGGTCGGGTTTGCCTGCAAGATCTTCTCGGCAGCCTTTCGCAGCACGTCCGTATCGGTCACTTGGGCCAGCCCCCGTTCTTCGACCATCTGTCGGGGGGTCTTTTCGGCGCCCCGCGCCTGCTCCAGCAATTCCTTGCCGACCCCGGCGGTGATCGTGCCAGAATCCACCAGCTGGATGATTTCGGCCAGGTGGGCCGGCGGCAAATCGAGCGCCGACGCCGTGGTTCCAGCCTGCCGGATCAGCCGCAGCACGTCATTCATTATCCAGTTCGACACTCGCTTCGGATCACCCCCGTAGGCTGAGAGGGTCGTTTCGAAGAAATCCGAGAGGCTCCGCTCCTCGGTAAGGATCTCCGCGTCGTATTCCGGCAAGCCATAGGCCTTAACCAGTCGACTGCGGCGGGCCAACGGCAGCTCCGGGAGCGCGTGCTGCAGCGCCTGCACCTCGGACTCTTCGACTCGGACCGGAAGTAGGTCTGGTTCCCGGAAGTAGCGATAATCGGCTTCGCTCTCCTTGGAACGCATCTTGCTGAGCACCCCCCGCTCATCGTCCCAGTCCAGGGTCCAGGACTCGATCACTCGCCCCGCCTCGACCTCCCGGATCTGCCGCTCGATTTCGGCCTGGACGGCCTGGCGGATGTTGGTGATCGAGTTGACATTTTTTATTTCGGTTTTCGGATTGAGCTGGCGGCTTCCCGGTTCGCGGATCGAAACGTTGGCGTCGCAGCGCAGCTGGCCCCGTTCCATGTCTGCGTCCGAAATCTCCAGCCAGCGCAGCAGCTGACGCAGCCGGATCAGGAATTGGGCCACCTCTTCGGCGGAGCGCAGATCCGGCCCGGTCACCATCTCCACCAGCGGAACGCCGCAGCGATTGAAGTCAATCAGCCGCCGGCCAGCCTGGTAGATCGTGCGGCCCGCGTCTTCCTCCAAGTGCAGCTTGCTGATCTCCACCTCTCGCCGCTCGCCCCCCGCCAGGGGCAGCTCGAACCGTCCCGCTCGCGCCAGCGGCTCGTCATACTGACTGATCTGATATCCCTTGGGAAGATCCGGGTAGAAGTAGTTCTTGCGGGCGAAGTACGATTCCGACTGGATCGATTGCGCCTGCAGGGCGGACGCCAGCCGTAACGCCTTGCCAACCACTTCATGGTTCAGGACCGGCAGCACCCCAGGCAGTCCGGTGCACACCGGGCAGATATTGACGTTGGGGGAGTCGTTCCAGGAATCCGCCTTGCATCCGCAGAAGATCTTAGAACGGGTCTTCACTTGAATGTGGGTCTCGAGCCCGATGACGGCCTCGTACTCAGCCATTCGGCAGGCCCCGAAGAATCGCGGGTCTGAGCTTTCTCCAGGGCTGGTCAGCGGTTGCCCGCTCGTAGGCCCTGCCAATCCTCAGCAGAGTGGCTTCCGAGAAGTCGGGCCCCATCCACTGCACCCCAATCGGCAGCCCCTTGGAGTCCAGGCCGGCAGGGATCGAGAGCGCCGGGATGCCGGCGTGATTGGCGGGGACCGTCAGCAGATCGGCGTACTGCATCAGCACCGAATCTCCATACACTTTCCCCAGCTCAAAGGCTGTCGTGGGGGTCGTTGGGGCCAGCAGCGCATCGAGCCGGGAGGGCCCTTCCTGATCGAATGCCCGCTCAAAATCGCGGCGGATCGCGGTGCGGACTTGCAGGGCCTGTTCGTAGTATCGCTTCTCATACTGAGCACCGGAGACGTACATCCCCATCAGAATGCGCAGTTTGGGCTGAGTTCCGAAACCTTCCCCGCGACTGCGCCGGTAGAGCTCACTCAAATCGGCGGCCGGGCGGGCGGAGCGATGGCCGTATTTGACTCCGTCGTAGCGGTGCAGGTTGGAGGCGGCTTCCACCCGCGAGATGACGAAGTAGGCCGGGATGCCGAATTGCACGCTCGGCATGCGGACGTCTTCCACAATCTCGGCCCCCAGCCCGGCCAAGGTATCTGCCACCCGACGAACCGCCTGCTCAATCTCCGGCTGCAGGCCATGCTCCCGCTGTTCACCGGTCTCCTCCTCCGGAGTGCGCAGACGCAGGAAATCGGGCGAGAGGCCGATCCGCAGCCCCTGCACACCGGCCTCGAGCGCACCGAGGTAATCCGCGAGCGGCGCGTTGGCCGCAGTTGCATCCCGCCAGTCCGGCCCGGCGATGGTCCCCAGCATCAGGGCCACGTCGGTCGTATTCCGAGCGAGTGGGCCCGGGCAATCCAGCGATGAGGCGAATGCGATCAAACCGTACCTGGAAACCCTTCCATAGGTTGGCTTGAGCCCGACGACTCCGCAGAAGGCCGCCGGCTGGCGGATCGATCCGGAGGTGTCCGTCCCTAACGAGAGGGTGGCCTCGCCGGCGGCCACGGCAGCGGCGCTGCCGCCAGAAGAGCCTCCCGGCACTCGGTCCGTTGACCATGGATTGCGAGTCGTCGGAGTGAAGGCGGACGACTCATTGGACGACCCGTGTGTGAACTCATCCAGGTTCGCCTTCCCGATGGTCACTGCCCCGGCTGCCTCCAGCCTGGCCGCCGGCGTGGCGGTGTAGGGGGCAACGAACTTCGCCAAGATCCGAGACCCGGCGGTCGATGGAGTTGCGGCGACACAAAAAATGTCTTTGATCGCCACCGGGACTCCGGCCAGCGGCCCAGGATCCTCTCCAGAGACCAGCGCTCTATCGACGGCGCGGGCCTGCTGCCGCGCCCGTTCGCGGGTAACGGTGATGTAGGCATGCACCCGGTCTGGGTCTAACGGATCAGGGCTGGTGTTCTCGAGGCTGCCTGACCGCCCTTCAACCTGCTCGATCCGGTTTAGGGTTGACTCGAGCGCCTCTTCCGCGCTGAACTCGCCACGCTTCAGCTGGCGAACCAGCTCGTGGGCGGGCAGATCGCAGATCTGCCCAATCATTCCAAGTCGGTGCGGGGAAGATCGGGGACGACGATGTATCGATC
>CAYHSI010000239.1:0-3583 GCA_964359225.1 uncultured Anaerolineaceae bacterium | reverse complement strand
CAGCGAGGTCAAGGACGACACCCTCACGACCCTGCAGGCGCAGCTCATCCCGGGGGCAGCGGAGCTGTTGCAGGAGCTGAAGCGCCGCGGCTATCGGCTGGCGCTGGTGGCGGATGGCCGGCCAGGGACCTATTTCAATGTCCTTGGCCATTACGGCCTGGACAAGCTATTCGACGCCTGGTCGATCTCCGAAGATTTGGGTGTGTTGAAGCCTGACCGGCGGATGTTCATCCACGCCCTGGAGCGGCTCGGGATCGGGCCGGAGCAGTATGGCCGAACCCTCATGGTTGGGAACCGGCTGGAGCGGGACGTCCGCGGTGCGAACGGGCTGGGGATGATCAGTGTGTGGATGGACTGGTCGCCGCGCTATGCCAAACTGGGTGCCGATTCGAGCGAGCAGCCTCGCTTTCGGGTGCGCGAACCACTTGAGGTGCTCAACGTGATTGACGAGCTGGAACGCCGGGCAGGGTCAGGCCAGCGGTCCGACCGCGGCGATCCAGCCTCCCGACACTGATCTGGTACTGAAGCCGGCGCGACCGGGGTCCGAGCTCGTTCCCTCTCGAACAAGAGCGCCCCGCGCAGGAAGCAGGCTAGCTTCCGCCGAGCACCGACCGGATCGCGGCGGGGAGCTCCGCGAAGTAGGCGGTTGCCCGCCCTTGATTTTGTCCGGGCTCTCCGCACTCGAAGGCTAGCCAACCATCGTAGCCGATCTGGCGCAAGGCGGCTAAGGCTGAGGGGAAATCGGTCGACCCCTGGCCGGGCAGTCGGCGGTTGCTGTCCGCCAGATGGACGTGACCGATGTGGGGGCCGTTCTGCACGATCGCTTTGTCAATGGCCTCCTCCCCGAGGGCCATATGGAACAGGTCGGCGACGATCCCCAGCCGTGGTGAGCTGCGCGGCGCGACGATCGAGGCTGCGTCGGCCAGTTGCACCAAAAGGTGGGTCTCATAGCGGTTCACCGGCTCGACCCAAAGCTGAACCCCGGCCCGCTCGGCCAGCTCCGTCAGCTCTTGCAACTGCGCGTTGAGCAACGCTCGTTCCAGTTGCAGTGGGGTCATGTAGGGCGACAGGTCGGGAAGCAGCGGCCCGAAGAAGTGAGGCACGAAGACCACGCCGGAGGCGCCGATCTGGTCGGCCAGCCGAATCGCCTGAGTCAGCTCGGCCAGCGCCCGCGATCGTTCGCCTGGATCGGGGTCCAGGAAGCGGGAGCGCCGGCCATTGTTGATCGAGGCGGCCACGACGCCGCCTCTGCCGCTCAGCCGCTCGATCTCATTTGCCTGTTCGGGTAGAGTTGCACTCCAGAATTCGATGCCGCTTAGCCCAAGCTCGGCCGCCTGGGAGAACCGGTCAGCCGGCGTGGGTCCGGGGAGCATGTCTTCCTGAATCGCGAGCTTCCAATTGGGGGTCATGCCAACAGCCCGAAATGCTGCAGGATATCTCGCACCCCGTCGCCGTCGGAGTGGAGGGAGAGGTAGTCAACCAATTGGCGGACCGCGGAGTTAGCATTGGCGGGCGCTGCGCTGATGCCTACTCGAGCCAGGAAGGGCAGGTCCACGTCCGAATCTCCCACCCCCAGCATGTTTTCCAGTGGCAGCCCGATCGTGTCACCGAGATAGCCGACGCCCTTTCCCTTGTCGATCCCGCGTGGGAGCACGTTGAGGCAGGAGGGCGAGTACACCAGGTCGACCGACTCGGCGAGCGCACCGAGCTCCGCGGCCGCCAGCTCACGCAGCTGAGCCGTGGCGATCGGTTCTCGGGGGAACAGGCTGAGGCTGTACTCCTTGCCGGGCTGGAAGTAAGCCTTGCCGCTTGCGACCAGCCCGACCTGCAGCCGCGCCTGGACCTCCTGGAAACGATCGGCGATGAACCGCATGTCGGGGTGGGGCGTAAACTGATAGCCGATCGGATTGTATAAACCGGCCCCGTTTTCATAAACTGCTGGCAAATGGCCGTCGATCGCTTGCAGCAGCACTTCGACGTACGGCGCCGGCCGGCCGCTGCAGAGGGTGACCGCCGGCTGCTCGGGATTGCCGCGGGCCCGTCGGTTCAATCCGGCCAACAGCCCGAGCAGGTCCAGGTCCAGCGGCTGGGCCTCGCCCTGGGTAACGACGCCGTCGATGTCGAGGACGATCAGCCGGATCGGTGGATGGTCTGCCAGGTTGGGTCCTCCCATTTCTGGAATTGTAGCCAGCGACCGATCGCCTGACAATCGCAGGAGGGATCTAGGTTGACGATGTAGAACATTTGTGCTAGTCTAAACTTATCTCTAATGCCCCAAAGGAGGAGAAGATGGCGAAACACCCGATCGTGCACTTGGAACTCTCGGCCAAGGATCCGAAGGCGGCTGGGAAGTTCTACGAGCAGCTCTTCGGCTGGAAGATCGAGGCCGATGAAAAGCTGCAGTACGTGCAGTTCATGAGGGAAGAGGGTGGTATTGGGGGCGGGTTCAATCCGGTGGATGAGAATAACCCGGCGGGCAGCGTGCTGGCCTATGTTCAGACGGACGACATCGAGGGCTCCCTGAAAAAGGCCGAGTCGCTGGGCGCTCAGTCGCTGATGTCGAAGACCGAGATCCCTGGGATCGGTTGGTTCGGCATCTTCATGGATCCGACCGGCAACCGGGTCGGACTGTACACCAGCATGAACCCGCAATAGCCGGACCAATTTCAAAACTAAGCGGGCGACCCTCGCTGTCCGCTGGGTCGCCCGTTTCGATAGTTGGGATCGGGTATGGCAGGGTTAGCTGTTGAAGGTCGCCGTGCAGCCGGTGTCGAAGGTGACAGTAACCGAGTAACCTGTCGGGTCGGCGCCGCTATCGAACACGAATCGAAGTTCCCTGCTCGCACTCGGCCCGAGCTGACGGTCCCCGACCGTGCCAGACCAGCCGGAGTTGACCGTGGCCGGCGTGGACGTGTCTCCGCTCCAGATCGGAATGTCCGCCAGCTTGATCTGGATGAGGTCCCCCGGGTGGCCCCAGTTGAGGCTAATCTGGGTGATCGCGGTTATGCCCGCCGGCCCGTTTGAGAGCGTCAACCAGGCCTCGCTTCCTGCCTTGTTGAACCCGGTCAGGCCGATCCCGACGCAAGTGTCAAGGGTCGGGCTCGGGGTCGGCGTGGTTGACGGCGTTGGCGTTGGAGTATTCGAGGCGGTCGGAGTAGCGGTGGGGACCGGGTCAATGTAAAAGTCGACCGAGACCCATCCGCTAGCGACCCCTTCGTCGTCCCGCACCACCCTGGCCTTCATCCGGTGCAGCCCGGTATTTATTGGGGTCGTATCCGGCCACTGGCCGCTGCTCAGGTTGTGCAACTCGCAGATCGGCGTCCCGGTGAACGCGCAGTAGGCGGGAGTGTTCTGGGGCTGGTAATGAACGGTAACCCAACTCACCCCGTTCCAGCGTTCGACGTAAAACTCCACGGCGGGGGTCGGAGTGGCGGTCGTCGGAATTCCCAGCCCGTCGGGCACCGGCGTCGCGGTTGCGCAGGTTACCGGATTGGCATTGTCCGGATCGTAGGCTAGCGCCTGGCCAGGGAGTTCTTGAGACAGCGTGAAGTGTTGGCCATCGAGCGGCGAAATGATTTGGATC
>CAYHSI010000238.1:0-3610 GCA_964359225.1 uncultured Anaerolineaceae bacterium | reverse complement strand
CGATCGATTCCAACTCCGCGACTGGCGCGCGTTTGTGAAACTGTAGACAAATGATGCCTGAACACAGTACACTCTCTCACGATCGGGGAGGCTGAATGTCCGACTTCGTTGCTAACCTGTCATCAGAACTGCGCAAGCAGATCGCCGAGTTCTCTCCCGAGATCGAGCTGCACGATGTCGGCACCACCATTGAAGCCGGCGATGGGATCGCCCGGGTCAGCGGGTTGGCCGCGGTCAGCGCCCAGGAGCTGGTCCAGTTTGAGAACGGCGTAAACGGCATCGCCTTCAATCTGGAGACCGACGGCGTGGGCGTCATCATTTTGGGCGATTACGCCGGCGTCGAAGAAGGCATGACGGTCTACAGCACCGGGCGAATCGCGTCCGTGCCGGTGGGGGAGGGCGTAGTCGGACGGGTCGTCAATGCCCTCGGCATCCCGGTCGACGGCAAGGGTCCGGTCCAATTCGACAGCTATCAGCCGATCGAACGGATCGCTCCTGGAGTGGTTGAGCGCAAAGACGTGGACACGCCGGTGCAGACCGGAATCAAGGCGATCGATTCGATGATTCCGATCGGACGCGGCCAGCGAGAGCTCATCATTGGAGACCGCCAGACCGGCAAGACTGCCCTGGCAATCGATACGATCATCAACCAACGCGGCAAAGACCTCATCTGCATCTATGTGGCGATCGGCCAAAAGCGGGCCGCCATTGCCCGGACCGTGGCAATCCTCGAGCGGTTCGGGGCGATGGATCACACGGTGGTGGTGGTTTCGGCCGCCGACGAGCCCGCCGCGCTGCAGTACATCGCGCCTTACGGTGGCTGCGCGATGGGGGAATACTTCGCCGAGCGGGGCCAGGATGCGCTGATCGTCTACGATGATCTCTCGAAGCATGCCTGGGCCTATCGACAGGTTTCGCTGCTGCTGCGCCGTCCGCCGGGCCGGGAGGCCTATCCGGGCGACGTCTTCTATCTCCACAGCCGCCTCTTGGAACGGGCGATGCGGCTGGCTAATCGCTATGTGCTGGTGCCTTCAAACTTCGAGGGCGAGGCCAGCGCCCAGGACGCGGTCGGGGGGACCGTCTTCGGCGGTCCGCTGGCCCTTGCCGAGGCTGAGACCGCCCTCAAAGCCAGGCCGGATGGAAAAGGCCTCAAGACCGCCAAAGAGCGCGGATCCGGAGGCTCGCTGACCGCTCTTCCGATCATCGAGACCCTGCTCGGCGACCTCTCCGCTTATATTCCAACCAACGTGATCTCGATTACCGACGGCCAGATTTACTTGGAAGGCGATCTCTTCAACGCAGGAATCCGTCCTGCGATCAACGTCGGACTCTCTGTCTCTCGGGTCGGCGGAGACGCACAAACCAAGGCCATGAAACAGGTGGCCGGAGGGCTGCGGCTGGATATGGCGGCCTACCGAGAGGTTGCCGCTTTCGCACAATTCGGGTCTGATCTCGACAAGGCCACCCAGGCCCAACTGGGTCGCGGCCAGCGCCTGCAGGAGATCCTGAAGCAGCCGCAGTACGCGCCGCTGGCGCTTGCGCAACAGATTGTGTTGATCTTCGCCGGCACGAAGGGTTATGGAGACAAGATTCCGGTCGATCAGGTCCGAGCCTGGGAGTCGGCGCTGCTGCGGCACGTCGAGACTGCGTATCCGGCCCTGCTCCAAGAGCTGGCAGCCAAGCGGCAGATCACGCCTGAAATGGAATCAACCCTGAGAGAGTTGCTGGAAAACTTCAACAAGGCCTGGCGAGGCTAAACCGAACTCATGGCGTCGGCCCGCGAGGTCCGGCTGCGGATCCGCAGCGTCAAGAATATCGCCCAGGTCACCCGGGCCTTGCAAACCATCAGCGCCAGCCGGGTGCGGAAGGCCCAGGAGGCGGTGCTTCGCACCCGGCCGTACGCCAGCAAAGCCTGGCAGATCCTGCAGCATCTTTCCTACGTGCCGGAAGGCGAAAATCTCCATCCGTTGCTGGCTGCCCGGTCCACGGTGGAGCGAGTCTTGGTGGTGCTGATTACCAGCGACCGCGGCCTGGCAGGCGCCTACAACAGCAACGTGATCCGGTTCACCCTCGAGAAACTCAGCAAGTGGCCGCAGCCGATCAGTTACGTTGCGGTGGGGCGCAAGGGGCGCGACGTCTTGCACCGACTCGGAAAGGACATCCGGGCCGAGTTCACTCGACTGCCGGCCGAGCCCGATTACGCTGACGTCAGCTCCATTGGGGTCATCGCGATCGACGAGTTTCGCTCCCGGGCGGTCGACCAGGTGCACCTGGTGTACACCGACTTCATCAACTTGCTTCGGCAGCAGCCGACCAGCAAGCAGCTGCTGCCACTCGAGATTGGGCTCGCCGAAGCCAGGGTGCAGGCGTTCGAAAACCAAACTGGCAGTCCTCCGGCAAGCTATATCTACGAGCCGGCCCAAGAAGCGCTCATCGAGCACATCCTGATTCGCTTCACCCAGCTCCAGCTCTATCAGGCTGTGCTCGAGTCGCTGGCCAGCGAGCATGCCGCCCGAATGGTAGCGATGCAGAGTGCGACGGAGAATGCGCTCGATCTTTCCGCCGCCTTGACCCTGGAATACAACAAGGCTCGCCAACTGGCCATTACCAACGACATGCTCGATATTGCCGGCGGGGCCGAAGCGCTGGCCAAGGCGACATAGGAGGCGGGATGGAAAAGCCGATGGGTTCAGTAGTCGAGATCCAGGGGGCGGTCGTAGACTGCGCCTTTCCGGCGGGCCAGCTTCCGGAGATCTACGACGCGATCGAAGTGGACCGCGGCGCGTTGGAGCCGCTCGTGTTGGAAGTCCAGCGCCACCTCGGTGGGCAGGTCGTGCGCACCGTGGCGATGGACGCCACCGACGGATTGAAGCGCGGCGCGCCTGCGTTCGGAACCGGCGGGCCGATCATGGTCCCGGTCGGGGAAGGGACCCTCGGGCGGGTGTTCAACGTGCTCGGCCGCCCGGTCGATGGAAAGGGTGCAGTGCAGACCGATCTGCGCTATCCGATCCACCGACCGGCGCCTTCATTTGAAGAACAGTCGCGCAAGGTGGAAGTCTTCGAAACCGGGCTGAAGGTGATCGACTTGATCGCCCCTTTCACAAAGGGCGGCAAGACCGGGATCTTCGGTGGGGCGGGGGTCGGCAAAACGATCATCATCCAGGAGCTGATCCGATCGATCGCCACAGTGCACAAGGGCAACTCGGTGTTCGCCGGAATCGGCGAGCGGACCCGGGAAGGCACACAGATGTACCGCGAGATGATCGAGTCGGGCGTCCTGAAAGATACGGTGTTGGTCTACGGCCAAATGAATGAGCCCCCTGGGGTCCGCCTTCGGGTGGGCCTGTCGGCGCTGACTATGGCCGAATATTTCCGCGATCAAGGTCGGGACGTGCTGCTCTTCATTGACAACATCTTCCGGTTCAGCATGTCGGGTTCGGAGGTGTCGGCCCTGCTGGGGCGGATGCCCTCGGCCGTTGGCTACCAGCCGACCCTGGCGACCGAAATGGGCGAGCTTCAGGAACGGATTACCTCTACTCGAACCGGCTCGATTACTTCGATGCAGGCGGTCTATGTACCGGCGGACGACTATTCCGATCCTGCGCCGGTC
>CAYHSI010000237.1:0-3618 GCA_964359225.1 uncultured Anaerolineaceae bacterium | reverse complement strand
GCCGTGGTGCTCGGGAGCGCGGGAATCCTGGAGGGAGCTCGATCCGGCAGCCTCTTCATCGATCACAGTACGATCAAACCCGAGCTGGCCCGCCGGATTGCCGACCGGCTCGGGCACCACGGGATATTGGCGCTGGACGCGCCGGTCTCCGGCGGCGACGTGGGCGCCAAAGCCGGCACCCTGGCGATCATGGTCGGCGGCCCTCCGGCGGCATTTGAACGGGCCAGGCCGGTCTTTGAGGCCGTCGGCAAGACCATCACCTACGTTGGAGAGAGCGGAGCCGGGCAGGTGGCCAAGGCCTGCAACCAGATCATGGTGGCGGCTCAAATGGTCGCAATGGGGGAGCTGCTGCTGCTGGCCCAGAAGTTAGGGGTCTCGGCCCTTCGAGTGGTGGAAGCCATCAAGGGCGGAGCGGCACAATGCTGGGCGCTCGACGTCAAACCTGCCCGGCTCTTCGCCGGGGAGCGGAGGCCCGGGTTCAAGGCCCACCTGATGCACAAGGATCTGGCCATTGTGCTCGACACCGCGCGGGCCTACGGGATGCCGCTGCCCGCAACTGCGGCAAACATGCAGCTCTTTGAGGCGATGCTCCAGCTCGGGATGCGCGATCTGGACAACTCTGCCGTGATCGGGGTTCTGGAGGCGCTCTCCGGCGAGAAACTGCAGGAAGAAGCTCGCTCCGCCTGAGGGAGCCGCGAAGTTCTCCTCACAGCAGCGAGGACTACTCGATCAGGAACACAATCAGCTGGCGCGGTCCGTGTACGCCCACCGTTAGGGTCATCTCGATATCAGCCGTTCTCGAAGGCCCACTGATCAACACCAGATTGGAACTCCCGGCCACGTAGGGCGAGCCGACTGCCCGCAGCCACCCCTCCAGGTCAGCATAGATGTCTTTCGATCGCACGACCGCTACGTGCGTTTCAGGCAGCAGCGAGGGCAGCAGCGACCGGCGCGATCCTCCTGAGAGAACCAGCGTCCCGGTGTCCGCGAATGCGGCCACGGCCCCGGTCAACCCGACCGGAAACTCACCAAATGCACGTATCGCCCGCGTCCCGCGGACGCCCTCTGGAACCTCCGGCTGGACGACCGGAAAACCCTCCCGCTCCAGCCGCTGCAACACGGTAAAGAGAATCGGCTCGACCGGCCCCCAGGACAACAATCGGCTGGCTCCCAGCACATACAGCTGACCGACGATTCGGTCCGCAGCCTCGAACTCTGCGCAGCGGATGACTTCGCCGCCCAGGTTCTTGAGATTCGCTTCAAATCGATCGGTCCGGCCGTCGGGCTCGCCGCCCTCCAGAGCAGCGGCGGGTGCCGCCTCCTCCGGCTCCAGTTCGGGTAGGCGATCCTTGGCCGGCCGGCTCGCCCTTCGAAGCCGTGAACGGAGCGGCCGGGATGAGAACGGCGGGAAGTCGCGGAAGCGGGTCCACTCCGCGAACGGTCCTGGGAGCTGGGTGATCCACCCGGCTCGCCGCGCCAACAGCCGGCCGCCCAATGCTGCCGCCTGTTGGGCCCAGCGGAAGCGAGTCGGCGAGCGGGCCACCCAACTGAACAGCTGGATGCCGCGGCCGAGCGGCTTCGGCTCGGCTTCAGCCCGAACGTTTAGCAGCAAGCCGGGGATGTCGATTCCGACCGGGCAGGCCTCCGTGCAGGCGCCGCATAGGGTCGAGGCCTTGCCGAGATGACCGTACTTCTCGAGTCCGAACAACCCAGGCGACAAGACGGCTCCGATCGGTCCGGAGTACACGCTGTCATACGCGTGGCCGCCGGCCTCGCGAAAGATCGGGCAGGCGTTCAGACAAGCGCCGCAGCGGATGCACAGCAGCGACTCGGCCGCCGCAGTGTTCGCCAGCCCTGAACGGCCGTTGTCAACCAGGATCAGGTGCCGTTCGGTGGGGCCCTCGGGATCGCCAAGCCGGCGGGGAGCGTGAATGAGCGACACGTAGCTGGTGATCGCCTGGCCGGTGGCGAACCGTGGCAAGAGCCGCAGCATCACCGCCAGGTCATCCAGGGTGGGGACCAGGCGTTCGATCCCCATCACCGCGATATGCACCGGCGGCAGGGTGGCAACCATCCGACCGTTGCCTTCGTTCGTCACCAAGCACAGGGTACCGGTTTCGGCGACCCCAAAGTTCACGCCCGTTATCCCAACCGGAGCGGTCAGGAAGACTTCCCGTAACCGGCTGCGGGCTTCGGCATTGATCTGCTCCACATCGTCACCCAGGCTCGCGCCAAGCTGGCGCCGGAAAGTTTCGGCGACATCTTCCGTGCTTAGGTGAAGGGCGGGGGTTAGGATGTGAGCCGGCTTCTCAGCCCGCAGCTGGACGACGTACTCGCCCAGGTCGGTCTCGACCGGCCGGATCCCGGCGGCTTCGAGGGCGGCATTCAAGCCGATCTCCTCGGTCAGCATCGACTTGGACTTGGCTACCAGCTCGGCCTTGTGCTTTTGAACGATGTCCAGGATCAGCCGGTTAGCCTCTGCCGCATTGGCAGCCCGCTGGGTCTGGATCCCGTTCTCGGCCAAGCGGGTCCCAAACTGATCCAGATAGGCGCCTAGCTCGGCGACCACTTGCTGGCGGATCAAGCGGGCTCGCTGACGCAGCTCGCCGGACTGGGGCAGCTCCCGCAGCGCTTCCATTCGAGCCTGCTGGCGGGTATCGGCATTCTGATCAAGCAGTCGCTGCAGCTGGGGATCGGCGATTGCCTGGCGGGCACGCTGACGGAAAGCCAAAGTCATTTCAGCCCCGCCTCTCGCCCGGCTAAGAGCTGAGCCAGATGGGCGCAGCGCACCGGGGAGCCGGCCCGCCGCAGGCCGCCTTCGATCTGCATCAGACAACTTACATCGCATCCCGCCACGAGTTCGACCCCGGAGCTCCGAATCCGATCTAGGGTCCGCTCGAGCATCTCGGCTGAGATCTCCGGCATCTCGATCGAAAACATCCCGCCAAACCCGCAGCACTCCGGACTCAGGCGCTCGGTCGAAGCTCCCGCGATTCCTTCCAGCAGTCGAAGCGGCTGGCGGTCCACTCCTAACCCCCTGAGCAAGTGGCAGGAGGGGTGGTATCCAATCACGAGTGGGAGCGCGGCGCCGAAATCGGCGACCAGCAGCTGATCGACCAGGAATTCACTGAACTCGTAAGTGCGGTCCGCCAGCCGCCGGGCCCGCTTCAGCTGGCCGGGTTCGTCCGCCAGGAGCTCCGGATAGCGGTGCCGGATCATCTCGGAACAAGAACCCGAGGGGACCACGACCACGTCCTCGGCCTCCAGGGCCTCCAGGGTGTGAAGGGCCAGCGTGCGCGCCTCGGCCCGCATTCCGGCGTTGAGGGCCGGTTGCCCACAGCAAGTCTGACGCTTGGGAAACCAGACTTCGACTCCGGCCCTGGTCAGAACCTCGACGACCGCTTCCCCGACCTCGGGAAACAAGCTATCGACCAAACAGGTGGCGAATAGCTGGACCTTCATCGGTCACCCTGTGTACGTTCTGTTCTTGTGAATGGTGAGTGAAACGGCGGGACCGCCGCGAAGTTGCGACGGTCCGCAGTCGGGGCGGGCGGATTCGAACCGCCGACCCCCTGCACCCCATGCAGGTGCGCTAACCGGGCTGCGCTACGCCCCGAG
>CAYHSI010000236.1:0-3635 GCA_964359225.1 uncultured Anaerolineaceae bacterium | reverse complement strand
GGTCGCGGTCGGAATCGCGGTCGGGAGCGGGCGGGGAGTGGCAGAGGGTGGTATCTCCGTCGGCAGGTAGATAGCCGGGGTGTTGGTCGGAGTAGGCGGACCGAGGGTCGCCGGCAAGGTCGGCGGTGGATACGGATTGAATTGAATCTGGGGATTGATGAACGCAGCGACGTACCCAGTGCCGAGGCACAGGGTCGCCACCAATATCAGGCCGGTCAGGATGTTTACAACCAGCCGACCGACGTTTATGCCCCCCAGCGGGGACTCTCTCTGAAAAGGATCATCCATCGACAAACACCTCGATCTCGGCCCGCCCCCGCTGGTCGGTGATCCACTGGGTGACCGCCGCGACCCGGTAGCGAATGAGCGCCTCCCCGGTTACTGCCCGGCGGTCCTTCTCGACGACCTGCAAGATGTGGTAGCCGAGAACGGTTTGAATCACCCCGCTGATCTCCCCTGGCTGAAGCCTAAAAGCGGCCTCTTCGACCTCGGGCATCGTGAGCTGGCCCTGGGGGAACCAACCCAGGTCGCCGCCGGCCGGGCGAGTTCCAGGGTCTAGCGAGAACAAGCGGGCCAGGTCCTCGAAATCCGCCCCTGCCCCCAGTTGAGCCAGCAAATCCTGAGCTTCGGCCTCAGTAGCCACGAGGATATGCCGGGCATGCACCTGATCCTCTTGCTCCGATAACCCGGAGGTGATGTTCTGGATCATGCGCGCAGCCAGGATCTCCTCGCGCAGCTCGTTCTCGAATTCATCTGCAGTGTAACCCGCAGCAGCCAGCCAGGCACCCATCCCTTCGGGACCACCCCGCAGCTCGACCAGCGACTGCAGCCGTTGATCCAATTCAGTGTCGGTTACTTCCATTCCAAGCCGCTCCGCGGCCTGGGCCATGATCCGGCGGTCGATCAGGGTCCCCAATACTTCCGACCGGTAGTCTCCAAGGGTTGCAAGCTCGATGCCAAGCGCCTGCCTGGAGGCCTCGAAGCGGGCCACTTCCCGCTCGTAGGCCTCGACCAGAATGCCCTCCCCGTTCACTCTAGCCGCCAGGGGCAGAGCGGTCGGGGTCGGAGGCTGCGGAGTCGCGGTTGGCGGGACCGGGCTTGCCTGGCCTGGCTCGGGCCTCCCGGCCCCACAGGCGGTTGCGAGGAGGCACAACGCCACCAGACCCCGCATGGCGCGGCGCATTATACGCATGCCCGAGGGGCACGCAACACAACGGGTTGGGTTGGCCTCACGATTGGGCGCTGGCGAAGACCAACACCATAGGGTGGCGCTTGGTCTCCCCGTAGAAGAATTGGGTGAGGTCCTTTTCGATTTCGTCCTTGAGGTTGTCCGGCTCGGTCTTCTTGGCCAGTTCTTTGATTCGGCGGCGGGCATGCTCGAAGAGTTCTTCAGCGTCGCGCACGAAGACAAACCCCTTCGAAACGATCTCCGGGTCACGGGCCAAGGCACCGTTTTGATGGTTGAGGGTCAGGTGGATCACGACGAACCCATCTTTGGCCAGGGCTTCCCGCTCGCGCATGACCTTAGGGCCGATATCGCCCACCCCGGTCCCGTCCACAAAAACGTACCCGCCCGGCACCCGCTCGCCGATGCTCATTTTCCCATCGCGAAACTCGATCACTCTGCCGTTTTCAACGACCGCGATGGATGAGTCCGGCACACCGATCTCGCGAGCCAGGGCAGCGTGCTGCTTCAGATGTCGCAGCTCGCCGTGAATCGGGACGAAGAACTTGGGCCGCACCAGCTGCAGCATGACCTTCATCTCTTCCTGACTGGCGTGCCCGGAGACGTGAACCGGCGCGATCGGATCGTAAATCACTTCGGCCCCCCGATGAAAGAGGCGATTGATCGTCCGATGCACCATCTCCTCATTGCCTGGGATCGGGTGGGAGGAGAGTACGACGGTATCGCCGGGCAGCAGGTCAAACTGGCGGTTGGTGCTGGTGGAGAGCCGACCCAGGATCGAGGAAGGCTCCCCCTGGGTCCCGGTACACATCAGCAGCACCTCGGCAGGATTCATGTTGAACGCCTGCTCTGGGGTCACGATCAACTCGTCCGGAACATCCAGGTAGCCCAATTTGCGGGCCATCTTGGCGTTCTCCTGCATGCTGGTTCCGACGAAGGCCATCTTGCGCCCGTGCCGGTCTGCGGCCTGGGCGGCCTGCTGCATGCGGGATATCAGCGAGGCGAAGGTGCCGATGAGGATGCGGCCTTTCGCCTCCCGAAACACGGCGTCGAAAGCCGGGTCGATCATAGCCTCGGAGGGCGTCCAGCCGGGCTCATCGGCATTGGTCGAATCGGCCAACAACGCCAGCACTCCCCGCCCGCCGAGCTCGCCCAGTTTGCCGAAATCGGTCGGCCAGCCGTCGACCGGCGTGTGGTCAAACTTGTAGTCGCCGGTGTGAACGACCAATCCCGCGGGAGTGGTGATTCCGAGGCCAACACAGTCCGGGATCGAGTGACAGACGTGGAAGAACTCCAGCTTAAAGGGCCCGAGCTCCAGCGCCTCGCCGGCGCGTACCGTGTTGAGTTTGGCCTCCTTAAGCATCCCGCCCCGGGCTAGTTTGACCTCCAACAGCCCGCGGGTCAGCTTGGTGGCGTAGATCGGGGCCGGGATGTCATCGAGCAGGTGCCGGATGGCGCCGGTGTGATCCTCGTGGCCGTGAGTGATCACGATGCCCCGCACCTTGTCTTTTCGTTCTTTCAAGTAACCGAAGTCGGGGATGATGTAATCGATCCCCAACATGTCGTTCTCGGGGAACATGATCCCGGCATCGACGACGATCAAGTTCTCGCCGTATTCGATGGACATCATGTTCTTGCCGATCTCCCCCAATCCACCGAGGGGGACAATTCGCAGATTCTTGCTAGTCATTGTGTGTTTTACCTATGTCTATGAGTTTGCTCGAGATCGGATGCGGGTTCTCTGCCACTTCCGGACCCGCGCCGCCGAGGGGAAAACCGCATTCGTTCGAAGGATCAATACGAAGGGGCCTATTAATTCTATCATCCCTTGACCCACATTGCTTGCCCGAATATAGTATGCAGACAATTTACCACCTGGGGCCGAGGTGGCCTACCGCCCGGATGCGGAGGCCAACCAGGGGAAGCCGGTGACCTCTCGGGGATACAGATTGCCTAACCAGGCCGTCCGCCCCCGTCGGAAGTCCGGCACTGTCCCGCAACTGTAGGGAGAAGCCCCCCGCTTTCAACAGCCAGCCACCGCCAAAGACCTGCCCAGGCGGGCTGACTGACGATCGAGGGTAGCATAGCCGCTTCTCCGAGTCAGGATACCCGCCTCTGCCCCGCGCTGGTTACCCCTTCGCGGAGAGGAGGTGGCGCATGGTCCTCGTGACGATGGCCTTCCCCGCAATGCCGTGAGGGAAGGCCATTTTGCTTTCCCCGCGGAACCTAATCTCTGACCGGCTGGACCGGTCCAGATGCTGGAGGACACTCATGTTGCGAGTTATGTCGTCAATAGTTAGATTCAAAGTGGTACTGCTGGGCGCCTTGGCCTTAGTCGCCGTGGGCTGCCAGGCCGTGCCGGCCCCGAGCGGCGAGCCGTTCCAATGGACGGATGGCCTGGGGCGCCAGGTCGCGCTGTCAGCCCCGGCCCAAAGAATCGTCTCACTGG
>CAYHSI010000235.1:0-3636 GCA_964359225.1 uncultured Anaerolineaceae bacterium | reverse complement strand
CGGGCGGGCGGCGTGATATCATTCGGCCGCTCGGGGTCGGCAAGTATGCCGTTTGCCTGGGCCCGGTTTCATCTCAAATCATTCTTCTTTATTCTTTGCAGGTCGCAGCGTGGGTCGGGGCTGAAACGAAAGAGGCTCCACCTTCCAACTAGCTGAAGAAGGATGGAACCACCTGAAGGGGTGGATGTCGAAACCGGGCATTCACCTCTTTTATTTTGTGTGAGGCAAAGGATAACTGGATGAGTGGAGAATTTGTTCTACGGATCATCGGTCTGTTGGTGATGGCAATTGCCGGAGTCGTCGTGGGTGTGCGGCTAAGCATCCCGGCCGGCGGTCCAGCGGAGCTGTGGGCAGGCGTACTGGGAGCGGTCGGAGCGCTGTTGGGGCTGGTCGCTACGCCGTTCGTCACTACCCGGCCGCTGCGGGCGATCCGGGCAGGGGTTGCTCAGGTTTCGGCTCAGACCATGGTGGCCGGCCTGAGCGGCCTGATCGTGGGTCTGCTGGCGGCCGGGCTGGTGGCGTTCCCGATCTCGCTGCTGCCGACCCCCTTCGGCCAGCTGCTGCCTTTCGGCGCCGCCATCGTGTTCAGCTACCTTGGGGTCACGGTATTCATCATGCGCCAGAACGATATCGCCAACGTGTGGCGGGGTCGGTTTCAAAGTTCCGGCGATCAAGGCGGCGGGGGCCCGGGTCGCAGTATTCTGCTGGACACCAGTGTGATCATCGATGGCCGAATCGCCGACATCGCCCGGACCGGCTTCATCCAGGGGCCGATGCTGGTCCCCTCCTTCGTCCTGATTGAACTCCAACATATCGCCGACTCGGGCGACCCGCTGCGCAGGCAGCGCGGCCGCCGCGGGTTGGATATCCTCAACCGGCTGCAGAAGGACAACCCGATCCCGCTCCGGATCACGGATCTGGACGTGGAGGGGGTGCGGGAGGTCGATGACAAGCTGGTCATCTTGGCCAAGCAGTTGCGCAGCCCGATCCTCACCAACGATTACAACCTGAATCGGGTGGCGGAGCTACAAGGGGTGACGGTGCTCAACATCAACGAGCTGGCGAACGCGGTCAAGGCGGTCTATCTCCCCGGGGAAAAGATCGAAGTCCAAGTTATCCAAGAGGGTAAGGAGTTCGGCCAGGGGGTTGGCTACCTGGACGATGGGACGATGGTTGTCGTGGAAGAGGGCAAGAGCAATATCGACCACACGATCACGGTGACTGTGACCAAGGTGCTGCAGACCGCCGCCGGGCGAATGATCTTTGCCCGGCCCGACAGCCAATAGGCGGGCGGCGATGGGGCTGAGGATTTTCAATACCTTGTCCCGCAAGAAAGAGCCCTTCGAGACCGTGGTCGAAGGGAAGGTGCGGATGTACGTTTGCGGTCCGACGGTCTACGACCAGGCCCACATCGGCCATGCGATGTCCTCCATTGTCTTTGATGTGATCCGCCGCTATCTTGAGTACCGCGGTTATCAGGTCCGACACGTCATGAATTACACCGACGTGGACGATAAGATCATCGCCCGATCCAAGGAGCTCGGACAAGACCCGATCCAACTGGCACAACAATACGTTGAGCAATACGACCGGCACTTGCAGGAGCTCAACCTCCTGCCGCCGGATGTGCGGCCACGGGTTTCAGATGAAATTGATGGGATCGTCGGCATGGTCAAAGGGCTGATCGAGGCCGGGCATGCCTATCGGGTAAACGGGGACGTCTACTTCGATGTCGGGAGTGATCCGCACTACGGCAAGCTTTCCGGGCGGAAACTGGATGAGATGCAGCCGGGAGCCCGACTGGAGATCGATGAGCGCAAGCGGAATCCGGCCGATTTCGCACTGTGGAAGGCTGCTAAGCCGGGCGAGCCGAGCTGGGAAAGTCCCTGGGGCCGGGGGCGGCCGGGATGGCACATAGAGTGCTCGGCCATGAGCCTGCATCACCTTGGCGATCAAATCGATATCCATGGAGGCGGGAACGACCTGATATTTCCGCACCATGAAAACGAGATCGCCCAAACTGAGAGTTTGACCGGCCAGCAGTTCTCCCGCTACTGGGTGCACAATGGAATGATGCAGCTCAACGGGGAGACCATGTCGAAGTCCACCGGGAACATGCTGCCGATTGCGGAATTCCTTCAGCAGAGCGAAGCCGACGTGCTCCGTCTGATTGTGCTCAACTCACACTACCGCACCCCGCTGGCGTTCAACTCTGAGATCGCCGAAGCCGCGGCGCGGGGCTTGGACAGGCTGAGGACCGCAATGAAACCGGACCAGGCCACCGGCGACGGAGGCCTCACCGGAGAGGGCGGCGCTGGGAGCTCCGAAGTCGAAAAGTTGCTCGGGCAGGCAGCTGAACGGGCGCAGCAGGACTTCCGGGTTGCAATGGATGACGATTTCAACACCCCCCAGGCTCTGAGCAGCTTGTATGAGCTGGTTCGCTCGGTTAACCAGGCCCGGGACGCGGGGGTCAGCCAGGCCGCCCTGGCGGCGGCCCAGGATACGCTGGGCGAGCTAGGTGGGGTACTGGGATTGAGGCTTACCAGCGAGACCGCGCCGGATCCCAAGCTGGCCGCGCTGGTTGAGATGCTGGTGGAGATACGGGACGAACTCCGAGCCGCCGAGCAGTGGGAGCTCGCGGATCGCATCCGGCAGCGCCTGGCGGACCAGGATATTCTGCTGGAAGATGGCAAGCATGGCACGAGTTGGCGGCAGGGCTAAACCCCGCCCGCGCGCTCTCTCCGGGGACCTGACTGAAACGATCTGGGGACGCCACCCGGTGGAAGAGGTATTGCGCGCCGGCCGGAGAAAGGTTCACCGCCTGCTTGTTCTCCAAGACCACACTCCGCCCGAGCGAGTGACTCGGCTTGCCAAGGAAGCCGGTGTGCGGCTGCAGCCGGTCGAATTATTGCCGGTTGCCACGCAACATCATCAGGGGATCGCGGCCCAGGTGGATCCCTACCCTTACGCCGAGCTGAATAGTCTACTGGAGCGTGCGGCCCGTGCCGGAGAGGCACCGCTGCTCCTGTTATTGGACCAGGTCCAGGACCCTCAAAACCTCGGGACGCTGCTCCGGTCGGCCGAGGCGGTGGGGGTGCACGGGGTCGTGCTGCCCCTAAACGGCGCCGCCGGCGTGACCCCGGCGGTCGTGGCGGCCTCCGCCGGGGCCTGTGAACACCTGTGGATCGCGAGAGCGAACCTGGCCCAAGCGATTCGGCGTTTGAAGCAGGAGGGCCTCTGGATCGCGGGCTTGGAGAACAGCTCAGAGGCCAAGCGGATTGATCAGATCGACCTGCGGCCGCCACTGGCCCTGGTTGTAGGGAGCGAAGGCCGTGGGCTGAGGCGGCTGGTAGGGGAGTCCTGCGATTTTCTGGTCCAGATCCCCATGCGCGGGCTGGTCGAATCGCTCAATGCAGCCGTGGCCGGATCGCTGGTTCTGTATGAAGTTTGGCGGCGGGCGGGCTATTCCGGGGCCTCCGGCGGGGGGGTTCCCCAATCGGATCGGCAGGAGCCAGAGCCGAGTCGGTCGAGCAAGAATGCTAACGATTGACGCTCCCTGCGGTTGCTGATAGACTCGGCGATCGCGGTTTTGGTATAATCACCAAGCGCCACGTAGGCGCGTTTTTGTCGTAGGGC
>CAYHSI010000234.1:0-3640 GCA_964359225.1 uncultured Anaerolineaceae bacterium | reverse complement strand
CACTCCTCACACTCGCGCTTGGAAAATTCCATTGTGGCTTACGTTCCACATGGAGGTGACACATGACCGATCCACGCGTCGCGCAAATGGTGACGGCCGTGGCCGATCATGTCCTGGACTACGGGGCAGACGCCTCCCGCCTGCTCGTTCGGATCCTAAGGAGCCTTGCGAAGGGCCGCCCCGTCACGAGGGAGCAGGTGAGCCAGATCACTGCCGAGCTCGGTATGGACCGATTGGAGGCGGAAGGCTTTCTCTTGAATAAGACCGAACGCGACAAGGAGGAGGCTATCGTCGGGATCGCGGGGCTGTCCCTGAACAAACATCCCCACCGCCTCATCGTGGACGGGGTGAGACTTTCGACCTGGTGTGCGGAGGACGCGCTGTTCCTCCCCCAATTGCTCGAGAAGGAGGCCCGGGTGGTGTCGCGCTCACCGGTGAGCGGTGAAATCGTCCGGCTGCGAGTAGGACCCGACGGGGTGAAGGAGGTCGCACCGTTGGGAGCGGTGATCTCCCTTGCGCTGGTGGACCCGGAGCAGGAGAACATGAGTTCGGTCGAGGCCATTTGGAACGCATTCTGCCGGCACATACACTTCTTTGCCACCCGAGAGGAGGCCGAGGTCTGGGTCAACGGGAGGGATGCAATTGCGGTCGTGACGGTAGAAGAGGGCTTTTCCATAGGGCGCCAGCTCTGGTCGAAGACCCTGCGCTACGTCGGATAACCCCCGACCTCATGGATGCGCGCTTGGAACTCATCATCATACGAACGGAAACTGCACATTAGGCAGGTCCAGGTCGCCTTGTCGACGGACCGGATAGACCAGAGCCGGGGTGGGCTCCCCATCCCTCCTGGAGAAAGGCGTGACTATGGAGAAGTATGACATCGCCGTCGTCGGCGCAGGCCAAGGTGGCTTGCCGGCCGCCCATATGGCGGCCAGTCTGGGCGCCAAGGTCGTGCTGATCGAAATGCGGGAGGTGGGCGGAACCTGAGTGAATGAGGGGTGCATCCCCACTAAGACCTTGTTAAGGTCTGCCGAAGTCATGCATCTGGTCCGCGATCGTGCCGCCGAGTACGGCGTCGTAGGCGTGGATCCGCAGAAGATCTCCTTCGACCTAGCCAAGGCGGTGGCGCGCAAGGACCGCGTCGTCGCCTGGGTTCATTCCGGTGTCTACAAAGCGCTGGACCACAACAAGAACATCACCTTCTTGCGAGGCCAGGCCGAGTTCTCCTCGCCAGTCGACCTACGAGTCGATGGCCGCGTGATCACTGTCGAGAAAAGCATCCTGGCCACTGGGTCTCAGGCCGTGCCCGCCAATATCCCCGGCCTGGCGGACGCCGGATACATCACAAATGACGAAGCGCTCAAGCTTGAGCGCTTGCCGAGTTCGATGATCGTCATTGGTGCCGGATACGAGGGGGTCGAGTTTGCCCAGATGTACGCTCGCTTTGGCACTCGGGTGACCCTGCTGGGTCGAGCCCCACGGGTCATGCCGCAGACGGAGCCCGAACTGTCCGACGCGCTGGGTGAGATCCTGCGGGCGGAGGGGGTCGACCTGCACACCTCGGCCGAGGTGGTGCGGGCCGGTGCCGAGAACGGGTCGCGCTACGTCATGGTACGAGAGGGCGGAGTTGAGCGTCGGTTCGAGGCCGAGCTGCTGCTGGTGGCGGTTGGGCGGATCGCGCGCGTGGAGGGGCTAGGCCTGCAACAGGCCGGCGTGGAGATGCAAGGCCCGTTCGTTCGGGCCAATGCAGAGTTACGCACGACGCGGGACAACATCTGGTCGATAGGCGACGCCAACGGCGGGGCGATGTTCACGCACCGCGCCACCTACGACGGGCCGATCGCGGCGCTCAACGCCGTGAAGAGCATTGGCAGGCAGGTCGACTATCGAGTGGTGCCCTGGGCGGTCTTCACCGAGCCGGCGCTGGCGAGCGTGGGGCTCGCCGAGGAGCAGGCGAGGCGAGAAGGGAAAGAGGTCAAGATCGGCCTAGCGGATTTCGCCAGCTCTGGACGGGCCAAGGCCATCGGGCAAACCGCAGGCCTGGTGAAGCTGATCGTGGATGCAGAGAGCGATCAGTTGCTCGGCGGTCACATCCTCGGCCCGCACGCCGATATTCTCATTCATGAGGTCGTGACGACGATGTATCAGCATGGAACAGCGGAATCAATCGCCAAGTCGATTCACGTCCATCCCACCCTCAGTGAGGTCGTGAAGCGCGCCGCCCGGTCTGCCCGCTGAGCAATCAGCGACTGATAATCGCCGGCGACTTGCGGGCGACCGGTTGGCAGCTGGGCTCTTGACATTCCAGCAACTGGAACCCTTAGAATAAATGACATAAAGTCAGACAGGAGGCGCCCACGTGAAGGAAAAGGAAGGTAAGAAGGTCGTGCTTAAGGTCGTTGGCGAGCGGACGATTCACTGCAGCGGTTGCGAGAGGACGGTGAAATATGCACTCTCCCGAATCCCCGGCGTCGACCAGATCAAAGCGGACCACAAGACTCAAATGATCGAGTTCGAGCTTTCGCCTGACTTGACCGACCTGGACAAGGTCAAGGCTGACCTGGAATGGATCGGCTACCAGGTGGAGCTGGAGTGAACTCCCAACTCGCTCAAATGACACCTGGCCAGCGGATCCAGCGCCGGATTTGGGAGAGCGGTCCGTTGGCGATCATGATCATTCTGATCGCTGGTGGGTACCTGGTCTTCCGGGCTTTCGTGACCGCAGGTGATCTCACTGCGGTCAACCTCTACGCGTTGGCTGTTGTCGCCGGGGTGGCAAGCTTCTTCTCGCCGTGCGCCTTTCCGTTGCTTCCCAGCTACCTGTCCTTCTATTCCATGGCTGCTCCGGGAGCCAAGACTGGCCGACCGGGCCGAGATCCACGGCTCTCGCTCGGTCTCTCGGCGGCGGGAGGCGTGGTGACCTTCAGCCTGATTCTCGGCCTCGTCATCGCCTTGCTCGGCGCGGGCGCGGTTCAGGGGCTGGCCATTTCCGGCCCAACTCCGAACTCGTTCGTCCGCGTATTCCGCGGCCTGGTGGGGCTGGCTTTGCTCGGGCTGGGTGTTGCCCAGATTGCCGGCTGGACATTCAAGGCGCGGCCAGCGGAGGCCCTGGCCTATCTCACCCGCCCTCAGCGCGGCGGAGGGAGGGGTCCAGCGGCAACCCTCTATCTTTATGGGCTGGGATACAGCGCGGCCGGCATCGGCTGCACCGGGCCAATCCTGGCCGGGCTGATGATCTCTGCCCTCATGGCGGAAGGCTTCGGGTCAGCATTAGGCGCGTTCGCCATCTTCTCGATCACAATGGCCGTGCTGATGATCCTGGTTTCCGGGCTGGTAGCCGGTTCTCAGCAGGCTCTGATCACTCGCCTGAAGGCTTCAACCCCTAAGATCACGAGGGGCGCCAGCGTCGTTCTTATCCTCGTCGGCGCATTTCACCTTTACGCGGCGGCCAACGTGCGGTTCTTTATACGTTTGTTGTTTCCTTAGGCGCCGATCCTGCGGACAGCGTGGGCCGGGGTCATGAACCCGGCGATCCGACCTGCCTCCTTCCCGTCCGCGAGGATAGAATCAGATCTGACCAGCTTGTAGGACGAGGGATGCCGGCACCCGCCGCCCGCGATAATTCAGAGTGGATCTCGGC
>CAYHSI010000233.1:0-3650 GCA_964359225.1 uncultured Anaerolineaceae bacterium | reverse complement strand
GGGCCCCCCAAGAGCGCCGCTCCCAGGATCACACTCGCCCCGGCAATCTGTGAGGTCAGCCCATGGATCGGCCGCACTCGATACATGCGGGCTCCCAGGGTGCGGATCAACCGCCAGCCCCCGAGTGAAGTTCCGAGTGCAATCGCCAGGGCGCTGACCGCGATCACCCAGATCGGCACCGAGAACTGTTCCTGGATCCCGGCCGTCACCAGACCTAATGTAATCACACCCATGGTCTTCTGGGCATCGTTCGCGCCGTGGCTCAGGCCGAGCCCCAACAGGGTCACGATCTGAAGTCGGCGGAAGGAATTGTTCACCCCAGGAGTTGAATTGCGAACCAGCCAGACCGTCAGCCGCATGATCAGAAACCCGACCACCAATCCGACCAGCGGCGAGACCAGCAGCGCCAACAAGATCTTGAGCAGGCCCTGGAGCTTCACGACCTCCAGGCCGGCAGTCACGAGTCCGGCTCCGAGCAACCCGCCCAGTAGCGCATGAGAGGAGGAGGACGGGATCCCGAGGTACCAGGTCACAAGATTCCAGACCACGGCAGCGATCAGCGCGGCGATGACGACGCTGGTCGTCAAGGCCGGCGTGTGCAGCAGCTCGTCTCCGACTGTCGTGGCGACGGCCACCCCGAAGAGGAATGGACCGGCCAGCTCGGCGAGGGCGGCCAGAATCAGCGCGACCCGCGGATGCAGGGCCCGCGAGGCGATCACAGTCGCCACGATGTTGGAACTGTCGTGGACTCCGTTCAGAAAGTCGAAGGTCAACGCAAGTGCCAAGAGAATGGGAAACATGGGCAGTCGCGCCAGCTAGGTACCCCCGGAAGCCGTCGAGCATACCAAATGCCGACCCGAGGCGCCAAGCCTAGCGCGGAGTGCTTTCAATCTCGGACGGGGCGGTCAGCGCATGAATGGAGAGGATGGTCAGACAAATCGCTAACGCCGGCAGCAAGACGAGCCGCGGGGCGCTGACCAGGGCGACCCGGCCGGCGTTCAGCATGGCGCCCCATTCGGGGATGGCGGGGTCGCCAGCCAGTCCCAAGAAGGTCAGGGTCGTCGTTCCGAGAAAGGCCCAGCCGAACTGGGTACCGGCGAGCGGCCCGAGCTGTGGCAGCGCGTTGGGCAACACGTGCCGTAGACTGGTCCACAGTCGGTCCGCGCCGGCGGCCTGGGCGGCCGCAATATAGCCCGCGCCGATCAATTGTGAGACGACGGCCCGAGTGACTCGAGAGAACACCGGCGCGCCGCCCACCCCCACTGCAGCAACCACGGCCGGAATTCCCGGCCCCCAAGCGGCAACCAGCAGCATGGCCAACAGCAAGCTCGGGATGGACAGCAGCACGTTGGTCGTCCACAGCCAGACCCGATCGGCGGTGCTCCCCAGCAGCGCGCCAGCGAAGCCGGCGGCGCCGCCCACTCCAATCGCGATCGCGGCGGCCAGGCCGGCCAAGCCGAGGCTGAGGCGGGTGCCGAAGAGCATTCGGGCCAGGAAATCACGCCCGAGGGCATCCGCGCCGAGCGGCAGGCCCGGCCCCGGGGGAGCGAGTGCCAAAGCGACCGGATCCCGGGGGGAGTTCTGAGTCAGCACCGGGGCCACGAGGGCGAGCGCTACGACAATCCCCAGCCAGAGCCGCGCTAAGCGCACAGCCTTTTTCCTTTTCTCAACTTAGCGCAGCCCCGCCCGCGGATCTCAGGCGCGCTCCCGAAGTCGGGGATCAGCCGTACGAGCCAAACCGTCGGCCAGCACCTGGGTGGCGACATAGAGCAGCGCCGACAGTCCCACGAGCGCCTGCGCAATCGGGAAGTCCCCCTGCAGAATGGAACGAACCAGGATGCGCCCAAGCCCCGGCCGCGAGAACACCGTCTCGATGACGACGGTCCCGGCGAAGAGAAAGGCCACCTCTACTGCGAGCAGGGAGGCAATGGCCGGAAGGGTGGGGCGCACGGCGTGCCAGATCAAACGCCCGTTCTGGCGAAGCCCGCGGGCCCGGGCGGCGAGGATGAAAGGAGAATGGCGGGTCGACTGCAGACCGGCCTGCACCGCCCGTGCGAACGGTCCTGCCGCGGCCCAGCCAAGCACCGTTGCCGGCAGCCAGAGTCCGGGTTGGGGTGCAGGAGAATCTGCCGCGCCGAGGCGTCCCAAAAGCAGCAGTCCGATCACTCCGGTGGCGGCGACCGGCAGCGAGGTGGCAAGGCTGGCCAGTGTCCCGGCCAGGCGGCGGACAGACGGCCGGCTACCCCAGCCGGCCACCCCACCCAGCACCGCTCCGAGCGGGATCGCGATCAAGAGGCTCGACCCGGCCAACCCGAGGGTGCTCGGAAGGGCGGACCCAATCAACTCGGTCACCGGTTGGCCGGAGTACAGCGACACGCCCAAGTCGCCGCGGACCAGCCGGCCGAGGTAATGAACATACTGCTGGAGCAAGGGGAGGTCGTAACCGAGCCGGTGGCGCAGCTGCTCGGCCTGTTCGCTGGTCGTCAGTCCTTGGGATAGCAGGCCTGCCACAGGGTCTCCGGCCGAAAGTCGCAGAGCAAAGAACGTCAGGCTGACCGCGGCCCAGGCGGTCAGCACCCCATCAAACAGCCGGCGTGCCGTACCGCTTAAGGGCGCAGTTGGAGATCGATTAAGTAGGGGAACCATCCCTGGGGCGAGAAGCGCAAGCCGTCAACCCGGCTGTTCACCCCGACCAGGTTTACGTATTCGCGGATCGGAAGGATCAGCCACTGCTCGCGCACCAGCTCGGCAAGATCGGAATAGGCCGCCGATCGTTCGGGGGAGGGCGATCCTTCCATCCCCTCGGCGAGCAGTTGGTCGAGAAGAGGGTCGCGGTAGCCGGTCCAATTGAAGAATCCGTCGGACGAGAAGAAGGGCCGGAGCAGGTCTGGATCGGTGCCGAAGCTGTTCATGCCGATCGCGTGGTAGTCGCCCTCGGCTTGGGCCTGGCTGAGCGGCCCGAAGCCGGCGGCCACCTCCAACGTCACTGTGGCGCCGAGCTGCTCCCAAGCCGCGGCCACCAGCTGGCCGACCTCCGGGTTCGACCCCCAATTCGGAACTACCAGGCGCAGCTCGAGGGAAGGGGATCCCGGATCGCCGCTCCAGCCGGCCTGCCCGAGCAGGTCGCGGGCTGCGAGTGGATCGTAGTCGGGGAAGGCCGTTTGGTCGGAAATGGCGAAGGTATCGCCCGCCAGCGGGCCGGAGGCCACCGGTGAGTATCCGCCGAAAACCGTCTCGACGATCGCGGCTCGGTCTACTCCCAGCACGAGGGCCTGGCGGACTCGAACATCGGCGGTGGGGGAGAATTTGGTGTTGAATAGAAACTGAAGCGGCTGGCCGGGAACTCGGACCTGCTGGACTTCGATATCTGGCAGTGCGGCGAGCCGCTCGACTTCATTGGCAGGCAGTTCGCCGATGATATCGACCGCGCCGCTCTCGAGCGCCGGGGCTCGGGTCGCAACATCCTCAAAGAATCGGAACGTGATCGTCTCGATCTGGGCCGTGGGAGACGAATAGACCTCGGGCGCCCAGGCATAGTCGGGGTTGCGCAGCAGAGTCAAGTGGTCATCCTGGAGGTACTCGACGAACCGATAGGGGCCGTTCGCCCCACTGCTCGACTCCCTATCCCAGGTCTACCTTGGCATGGCTTC
>CAYHSI010000232.1:0-3686 GCA_964359225.1 uncultured Anaerolineaceae bacterium | reverse complement strand
GGTGCCCATCTGGCTCTTTCTCGGGGCGGCTGGGATTTGGCTGGTATTGAAGAAGTCCAGCTCCCTAGGCGGGATGACGCTTGCCCTCAATCTGACATTGGGGGTCGCGCTGATCTTTCCGATCAGTGAGATTCTGCTCTTTCAACGGCGGATGGCGATCCAGGCGGAAGCAAACCAGGCAAAGACCTTTGGCGACAGACTTTCGGCCGCGACCGGGGATCCGCTCCCGGACGTCTACTACATCGTCTTGGATGCGTATACCTCTGCCGATGTCCTCCGAGAAAGCTTCGATCAGGACAACGGTCCCTTTTTGAGCTCTCTCCGCCAGATGGGTTTTCTTGTTCCCGAGTGCAGCCAGTCCAACTACTCACAAACCGAGCTCTCGTTAGCTGCCACTCTCAACATGGCATATCTCGAGGACTTGATCGATGAGACGAAGCCGGGAGACGAGGGCCGCAGCCAGCTCTGGCCGCTGATCCGCCACAGTGCGGTTCGACGAACATTGGAACACATCGGTTATCGGACCATTGCATTTGAGACCGGATATTACTGGAGCGAGTGGGAGGACGCCGATATCTATCTGGCCCCAGGCCATGGTCTGTTCCAGGGCCTCAGCGCGTTCGAGGCGACGCTTCTGCGTTCCACCGCGGCATGGGCGCTGGTGGACGTCCTTCCGGGCCTGCCAGCCTTCCTGGTGAGGGACCTCGACCGCTCGACGGATGCCCACCGAGAGCGCCTCCTATATGTTTTCGGGGAACTCGAGGAAGTGGCCAGGCTTCCTGGACCAAAACTCGTGTTTGCCCACATTGTTTCGCCCCATCGGCCGTTTGTGTTTGACGCCCAAGGCAATCCGGTGGCCGACGACTATGGCTGGGAACCGTCGGACTTGGGCATTGACGCCTATCGGGAGCGTTATCGGGAGCAAGTGACTTACTTGAATAGCCGGATGACACGTGTCCTGCAAGAGATCTTTAGCAATTCTTCCCACCCCCCGGTGATTGTCATGCAAGGGGACCACGGTCCCGAGGAAGGGTCCAGCCAGGATCGGATGCATATCCTCAACGCATCCTATCTGGCCGGCATAGAGGCAAACACGAACCACGAGGGAGTTTCCCCCGTGAATACATTTCGTTATGTCCTATCGACTCTCTTTGGTGCAGAGCTGGCCCTGCTTGACGACGTGAGCTACTTCTCGACCTACGATCGTCCATTCGACTACAGCATTGTTTCGGATGAATGCCAGGGTGAACCGGATCCGTGACCGAGGGCCGGAAGTCGCTCTGGCAGGCGGTTCGCCCCCGGCCGTTCAAGCCGCCTGGGCTTTTTGTTATTTCGATCCTGCTCGTCGTTGGGACCGTATTCGTCTTTGCGATCCCGGTGGGGGCCGGTTGGGATGAGGAGACCCATGTCATCCGGGTCTGGGAGATCGCCTCGTTGAGCTTCATCCCCAACGAGAGGCCCCGAGACCAGCTTCCGTTTCCCGCGATCTACTGGAACCTCTCGTACAGACGTCCGGTCCTGATTCGTCCGATCGACGATCGGGCATTCTGGACCGGATACCTCGACACCTCGATCGGTGATCAAGGCTATATCTACGGCAACTTGAAGACCCGATCGGTCTACTCCCCTGCGTTGTTGCTCCCCCATGCGTTGGCCATGCGATATCTCGGGATGGCGCGAGATCTGCCCGCATTGCCGGTTTACCACGCGAGCCGCCTGATAGGACTCTTCAGCTACGCGGCCCTGGTTTGGCTGGCGGTACGGCTCGTGCCGTTCGGGAAGTGGGTCATGGCGGTGAGCGCCATTGCGCCCACTTCGGTTTTTCAGGCGGCAACGGTCAGCGCCGATCCCATTTCCAACGGACTGGCTTACCTGTTCGTGGCTGGCTCTCTCGCAATTGCGGAACGCCGGGACCTGGACCGGAAAGAGTGGGGAGCGCTGCTTGCGCTGTTCGTCCTCTTGTTTCTGGGAAAGATCAACCTCGTCCCGCTAGCCCTGCTCCCGTTCCTGGCCACGCGGCCCAGAGACTTCAAGATGAAAGCGGGGTATGCCACACTAGCCGGGTCAGCCCTGGTCCTTGGCCTGCTTGAGGTGGGAGGCTGGGCGGCAATCGGATATGCTCGCTTGGAGAGCGTCTCGACCGGGGCGGACCCAGGCGCCCAGCTCTCCTATGTGCTTTCTCATCCCTTCGCATTCGGAGGGACGTTGATTTCGGACCTCCTCGCTCATGGGATCCCATACCTCAAACAGTGGATCGCGGAGTACGGGTACGAATACTGGGCCGTCCCGCTGGCCAGCTACCCTCTGTATATTCTGGCATTGACGGCGGCGTACTTTGCGGATAGCAGTCGCCCCAAGCCACCGCGGCAGATTCGGCTTGGGCTGGCGATCGTGCTCCTGGCCGGATGGGTGGCAACGGTCCTGTCGCTCTTCGTTGCCGACACCCCCGTCGCGAGCGCCGAAGTTCAAGGAGTGCAGGGGCGGTACTTCGCGCCCTTTGCACCCTTGGTCCTTATGACCCTGATTGGCTGGTCGCCCGGTACGAATTCCTCCAGGAATGGTCCATGGGCGAAGGCGCTCGCAGTAAGCGCGCTCTTCACTTATGGAGTGGGATTGCTGCTCTCATATCACATTGTCTGTGGGACGGCCTACTTCCAACCGGGACTCTGCTATCAACCGGAATACAAGAATTGGGATCCAAACGCTCGCTACTCGGCCCCGGTCTCCGATGCTCTGGCCCTGACCCAGGAGATCGTGTCAGAGTGCGACGGACTGAGAGAGGTTAGAGTCTGGGTCGATTCGGCCGGTGCCTCAGCGAGCGGAGGGACAGAGTTCACGGTGTTCCGGGCCGGGGAACCCGATCCGCTGGTGACCAGCACCGTTCCGAATGGAAGGTTGCCGCAGGGAGGGTGGTATGCTCTTCAACTTGGTACCGAGTGGCAGTCCTTAGGGAAAGCGTATCTGCTAAGAATCCGGTCCGAGACCTCGCAGGCGGCTCCGGGGCCCAGGATCGCCTATAGCCTGGGGCCGGAATATGAAGCTGGGCAGCTCTATGAGAACGGCGCGCCGCGAGAAATCGACCTGATCTTCAAATATGGCTGCGTCGCCGGGTTGGAAAAGCTGATGCTGACCTCGGTGAACCCCGCGCTCCGCTGAGCGAATGGCAGAGAGCCGCACAAAATGAAAGCCGACAGCGAGGAACAGGCCCTGGCCGGCTACAACATCGTTGTGGTCGTTCCGGCCTTCCGAGTCGAGCACCAGATCGTTGGTGTGCTGTCCTCGCTGCCGCGCTATGTCAACCGGGTTGTGGTGGTGGATGATGCCTCTCCAGACTCAACCGCCGAGCGAGTCCGTGAATACGCCAGCCAGGATGACCGAGTCGTCCTGCTCACCCACGATCGAAATCAGGGAGTCGGAGGCGCGATGGTGACCGGCTTCGGAATGGCGCTCGAGTCCGGAGCCCAGCTCGTCGTCAAACTGGACGGAGACGGACAAATGCCGGCCTCCGAGATCCCAGCCCTGCTGGCTCCGCTCGTGCGGGGCGAGGCGGACTTTGCCAAGGGGAATCGCTTCCGGACTGTCGGTTCGTTGACCGAAATGCCCCTGATCCGGAGGGTGGGCAACACCGGTCTCAGCTTTCTCGCCAAGGCCGCCCTGTGCCGCGGCCGAAGCGAGGCCGAGATCGA
>CAYHSI010000231.1:0-3694 GCA_964359225.1 uncultured Anaerolineaceae bacterium | reverse complement strand
GGCGCGAGGTCAGCGGCGCTTCCTCGGCCGCCGCTTCGGCGTCGGCAGGTCGAATTCACCGGGCGCGATCGGGAAGGCCAATGCGTAGACGAAGTTCAGAATGGCGAATGCGGTGAGCACAAAGACCAGCGAAACCGCAAAGCGCAACATGTTTCCGTTCCCAAGGAAACTGAGCATCGCGGGCACCTCGGGAAAGTACAGCTGGGGCGGAATGTAGATCCATTGATTGGCGACGTTCTGCTCGAGGAACCAGCCCGAAAACGCATAACCGGCCGCCCCCATGATCACGATCAAGATTACACCCACCCCGCGCCAGACGGGGTTCATCTCCCGCTTTTCGAGCCGCTCTTGCTCAAGTTGTCGGAACTTCCAAGAGCCTTTTCTGCCCATACGATCCTCCCGCCCCTTAGCGACTGGACTTCCGTCGCTGCTTGAGGTCCGACCCCATTCTAGACTCGGCCGGTCGCCCGGTCTACCAGCCTGATCGTGCTAGTTCTTCGACGAAACCGGGCCTGGCTCACGGCGTTCGGAGCTTGGCGGCCCGTTCGAAGGCCTCGATGATCGAGTAGTACCCCGTGCAGCGGCACAGGTTCCCCGTGATGGCCTCCTGGATCTCGCCTCGGCTCGGGTCGGGACGCTCTTTCAAAAGCATCACGCCCGACATCAGAAATCCCGGCGTGCAGTAGCCGCACTGCACCGCTCCCAGCTCGATGAAACCCTGCTGAATCGGGTGCAGCCGGCCATCGTCCGCCAGCCCTTCCACCGTCACGATCACCGCTCCGTGCGCCCTGGGGGCCGGGACCATGCAGGCCATTACCGCCATACCGTCCAACGAGACGGTGCACGCACCGCACTCGCCCTCCGCGCAGCCTTCTTTGGTCCCGGTCAACCCACCGTCCTCCCGAAGCAGCCGCAGCAGCGATTTCTCCTGGCCTGTCGCAAAGTGACTGCGCACTCCGTTGACCGTCGTCTCGATCGGAGTTTCCGAAGAGTGAACGGTGGACTCGTCGAGTTCAGCCCGCCAGTGCCACTCGTCGGGACCCCACAGGGTGACCGGCCGCTGGGGATAGCCGTGCCGTTCCGAGCCGGCGGCCAGGCTGCGCAGCGCCCGCAAGGTGCAGAGCTCGACCATTTCGGCCCGATAGCGGGCCGTCCCGCGTACGTCGTCGATCGGCGCGGCCGCCTGGCGGGCCAGCCGGGCGGCTTGTTGGATTACCGCCAGTTCAAGCCGCTTGCCAATCAGGAACTGCTCGGCCTCCACGGCATGCACAATGACCGGCGTGACGGAGCCCAGGGTGACCGCCGCCCCCGTCACTCGATCCTCAGCGATCTCAAGCACGACCGCCACGTTGACAATGGCAATGGCCTGGGCCCGCCGCAGTCCCAATTTGATGAACGTCGAGCGGGCGCCGATTGGCGGTGCTCGGAAGGCAATATCCGCAAGCACTTCGTCCTCGCGCATCACCGTCCGCCGGACCCCGGTGTAGAACTCGCGTAGGGGAACTGTTCGCTCCCCCGCGGCAGATCGGAGGCGGAGCTGGGCGTCCAATGCCATCAGCGGCGTGATCGAGTCGTTGGCCGGTGAGGCCGTGATCAAGTTGCCGGCGACCGTGCCACGGTTGCGGATCTGGGGTGCACCGACTTCCCAACACGCCCGGGCCAGGGCGAAGGCCCGCTCGATGATCAGCGGCGAGGCCGCACAGTGGTTGTGGGTCACCAACGGCCCCAGGTGAACCCAGCCCTCTGAATCCAGCTCAATCAGATCGAGTCGCGGCACCCGGGTGATGTCAATCAGGCTGTGCACTCCGGGCCGCTGACCGCGCTCGAGTTCCAGGATCAAGTCGGTCGCCCCGGCCACGATCCGCGCCGAACCGTGCAGCTCGGCCAAGAGCTGCAGGGCCTCCTCAATCGAGCGGACGGTGAAGTAGCGCTGCCACATCAGAGCCTCAGCTGCTTCCGCGGGGGACCGGGCCGCTGCGCCATGGGGAGCTCTGGCTAGCCCGGCTCCTGCAGGGACGGCTCATGCGCCATGCGTTCGCCGGTCCCGCCTCTTCGGATCTGGATGATCTCGGCCAGCATGCTGACCGCGATCTCTTCGGGGGTCTCCGCGTTCAGCTCCAACCCCATGGGCGAGTGGACCCGGGCGATCTGCTCGGCTGGAACCCCTCGGGCCGCCAGCTCCCGGGCACAGACTTCCCAACGCCGCCGCGAACCGATCACTCCAATGTAGCCGGCCGGCGACGCAAGCAGCGCCGGCAGGCCATCCACATCCACCGGGACTCCGCGGGTGGTCAGCATCACATAAGTATCGGGGGTGATTGGCATCCGCTGCGGGAGTTCGGCCAGCGGCCCCACGAGATAGGCCTCCGCCCCCGGAGCCGAATCGGCTGAGGCATGCTCCGGACGGTCATCAGAGAGCACCACCCGAAAGCCTAACCAGCTCCCCAGGTGCACGACCGCCCGCCCGACGTGCCCGCCGCCTACGACGACCAGCGTGGGGCGAGCCTGAACCGGCTCCACGAATACCTCCATCTCACCTCCACAGACACCGACGTCGCCCCGTTCCAGGTCACGGAAGGAATAGCTCAGCTTGCGCGGCTGGCCGTCCCGCAAGGCCTCCAGCGCAGCCTGGATGACTCGATGCTCCAGATCGCCCCCGCCGACGGTTCCTTCGCTCCGCCCGCCGGGAAACACGAGCATCTTGGTGCCTTCATGCCGGGGGACCGATCCCTGCGCCCGGACCACGGTTGCGACGACAAACGGCTCACCCGACGATTCCAGCTCCGCGAGTCTGCGGTAGAGGCGATCCGCGCTCAGCTGTCGGCCCTCAGGGCGCGCCACACACGCTCGGGGGTGACCGGTGCGACATCGACCCTCGCCCCGCAGGCGTCCAGGACGGCGTTGCCGACCGCCGGGGCCACTCCGTCCATTGGGATCTCGGCGACCGCCTTCACCCCGAAGGGATGAGAGGGTTCAAAGGTCTCGATGAAGAGCGTCAGCAGCTCAGGCATTTCATGGGCGGCGAAGATATGATAGTCGCGGAAATCAACCTCCCGCGGCCTCCCCGCCTCGTCGTACAGCATCTCCTCGCAGACCGCGTAGCCGAGCGCCTGAGTCATCCCGCCCTCGATCTGTCCGGAGGCAGTCAGGGGGTTGACGATCACCCCCGAGTCGACTGCCATGACCAACTTGTCGACCGTGACCTGGCCGGTCTCCACATCGACCGTCACTTCGGCGAATTGAGCCGCAAAGGGTGGCGGGGCGACCGGAGAAACATAGGAGGCCACCCCCATGATCTGTTCCTGGTCTTCGTGATGCAGAGCATTGAGCGCGACCTGTTCCATCGTCACCGAACGGCCGTCCGGAGCCCAGGCTCGGCCGCCTGCCAGTCGGATCTGGTCGGGCCGAATCGATCCGGCCGCCGGCTCGGTCAGCATGCGGGCGGCGCGGATCCGAATCCGTTCGGCAACCACCTCGGCCGCCCGAACCACTGCGGTGCCGGAGATGTAGGTCGTGCTCGAGGCGTAGGCGCCCTTGTCAAACGGAGTGAAATCGGTGTCCGAGGAATAGATCACCACGTCGTCCAGCGGCACGCCCAACACCTCGGCGGCCTGCTGGGCCACCACCGTGTCCGAGCCGGTTCCCAAGTCGGTCGCGCCGCCCAGCAGATTGAAGGATCCATCTGCGTTGAGCT
>CAYHSI010000230.1:0-3703 GCA_964359225.1 uncultured Anaerolineaceae bacterium | reverse complement strand
GCCTGTTCATTCTTAGGAAGTTGGTATGACCACAACGGGAGCCGCGACAACCGTGGCCACCGATCCGGTTGGCGGCTTAACCAAAGGAAAGGAATAGCGAAGATGTGCATGATGTGCATGATGGGCCATGGGATGGACCACTCAAGCCACACAGGTCCGGCGGCTCAGGCCGGCAGCCAGCACGAATCCTTGCTCGACATCCTCAAGCGCCGCTACGCGCTGGGGGAAATCGACCAGGACCAGTTCGCAGAGATGAAGCGAGTGCTTGGCGTCGAGGAAAGTCCGGTGGGCCCAGCGAGGCACACCTCACACGATCATCGCTAGGCACTGGTTTAGCCTCTAGCGAACGGTCCGCACCGCAACCGAGAGACTCTGACGCGTGATCCGAGTCGGGGTAAGCGAGCAGCGCCGCCCGCTTAGGGGCTAGGTGGCAGGATGTCTGCGGTGAGGCGGAACTCGACCTCGGGCTGATCAGGGTCGTTCGAGGCGATAAACACCTGCCTCACGACGGCCCCAAGCTCCTCAGGACCGTGAGCTCCTGAATCGAAGGTTACCTGCAGAGAACCACTCTCGCCCGGTCTAAGGGTAGTCGGGATGACGCGTGCCGTGGTGCAGCCGCAGGAGGTACTGACCGCCTCGATCACCAAGTCGCTGCTCCCTTGGTTGGAGAGCGCCACCTCGAAACTGCGCACTTCGCCGTTCTGCACCGTACCCAGATCAAACTGCTCCTGTTCCAATCGGATGCTTGGTTCTCCGCTAGAGCAAGCCGCCAGGAGCGCAGAGAGTGCAGCCAGCAGGACCAAGGCGGCTCGTCGCCTCGAGCCGGTGAGCCGGCAGCTCCCTCTCACGGATAGTCCTCGGCCAGCAGGGATTCCAGCCGGTCCTCCAGCTCTGGAGGTGCGAGCGGACCGATCTTCACCCCACGCAAGGTCCCATCCTTGGCGACGAAGAAGGTCTCGGGGACCCCCTGAATGCGGTACGCCTGGGAGATGCGGGTGCCGAGATCGGGGCCGTTGGGATAGGTAATATCGAACTCATCGATGTAGGCCAGAGCCTCGCGGTCCGTATCGGCGTAATCGACTCCAATGAATTCCACCCCTTGATCCCGGTAGGCGCGCCAGGTTCTTTCCAGGTAGGCCGCCTCCTCCCGGCAGGGTGGGCACCAAGAGGCCCAGAAGTTGATCACCACCACCTGGCCGCGCAATGCGCTGAGGCTGACCTGCTCCCCGCTGAACGTGACCAAGCTGAAATCCGGTGCAGGTCCCTGCTCCCTGGGGCCGGCCTGTGCTCGCACGAGCCCCCAGCCGACCAGGCCGAGCAGTGCCAAGAGTCCACCGTATACCACGGGCCTAATCCAGCCGCGGCGGCCTCCATTGGGGTCGGAAGGCCCGGGATGCGGCTCGCTCATGAGTTGGTCCGGACGGCAGCCTCGATCCAGATCTCCGCAGAGGGTCGTTCCGGATCGTTATTCTCGATGATGATTCCCCGGCGCACGGTCTGCCCGGCCGTATCATGGAACCCCGCATCGAACCGAAGGCTGACCAGCGCCACCTTGCCCGGTGGAATCACGGACGCAGTGAAGTCGGCCGTCGTGCAGCCGCAGGTGGTGTAGGCCCGGCTGATGGTCAGCGGCGCGTCTCCCAGGTTGGCAACGACGAACTCCCGGGTGACTACCTCCGTCGGACCGATGCTGCCGAAATCATAGAAGCGCTCGTTGACCGCGATTTCCGGCTGCGGACCGTCCTTTGGCAGGAAGGGGACCGGTGGCCCTTGCTCCATGTCGTGTACCGCCTGGAAGGGTTGCTCGCGGACGACATCCTCCGGACCATAGTCGAAGGCGGTGACCGCCGAAGCCCGTCCGGCTGAACCCAGCCACAGTGCCGAACCAACCAGCAGGCCGCCAAGCAGAACCAGCCCGGCGGCCGTGCCGCGCTTACGCCTCGCCTGCTTCCTGCGCTTCTCCAGGTGGGCCTTGGTGCTCAACGCTTGGGTTGCCATCTGACGCCCTCCTCTGCCGAATCCATCCGGGCTCGGATCTTCGCCATCAAGGTAGCAAAGGCCGGCCAAGCCGATAAGCGCCATTTGGCCCGTCACATGACATTCGTCTTCGGTTACGGGCAGGTTTGAATTGTTTCGAGGCTGGTGAGGCGACCGCCGGGAGATTGGACCGAAGCTAGCTAGTCCGGATGGTCGGTGGAGGTCCGCAGCCGAGTGCCGCAGTTGCGGCAAAACCGATCGCTGACTTGTGCTTTGGTGCCGCACGTGTGGCAGAAGATCGCCGAAGCGTCGAGGGTAGGCTCGACGCTGCCGCCTCTACGGCGTCGAGGCGCGACCGGAGCAGGCCGCGAGCGGAGATAGTATGCGAGCCCTCCGCCAACCGCTGCGAGCCCAAGCCCGCCTAGCACCCAGGGCAAGACAGTAGGAGATTCACTCGCTGGGCGCGTCGCAGGCGCCGGCTCTCCAAGCGGCTGGAGCGCCTCGACGGTCAGGATTGAATCGGGCTTGCGGTAACTGAGTTCGATCGACCAGCTGACCCCCGCCAGTTGGGGCCCAAGCTCGGCCAGATGGTAGGTGAGCCCGAATGGCCCCGAGCTCTGCCGATCAGGCTCAGGGCCGATCGTCAGATCCGTGGCCGTGACCGGTTGCTGAACTTCATAGGCTACGGCCTCGATCTGGACTCCCCCTGGCCAATCGAACCGGAAGCTCCGCAGGTCATCGACAATCTGTAGGTCGGCGTAGTACTCGAGCTGACCGGTGCGGCTCTGCTCCATTTCGATCCGGACGGTTGCCCATTCGCCGGCGACCTCGATGGTGTGGGCAGCGTCGAAAAGCGCCTGATCGGCGTCCTGCCATGCCACCGCGTTAGGCTCCCCGACCGAGGACGGGATCGGAAGTTCGACCACTGCCGGGAGAGGAGTATCCGCTCCCAGCTGAAAGCGATAGATTACCAGGGTCGCGGCCCGGTCGTATTCGGGCCACAAGGCGATCTCAAGCCGCTGCAGACCGGCAGTCGCCGCTTGAGCCTGAACTTGTGACGGCCAGACCGTGAGGCAAAACAGCCCGGCCGCCGCGATCCACTGGTGTGCCGTTCACGCCCTCCGATAGTAGGCGAATCCAACTACGGCGGCCAGTACCACCAGCCCGGCCAAGACTAGCAGCGCAGTGCTTACCCCGATCGGACCCTCTTCAGTCGTTGGCGCGGGCGAGGAGCCGGCCGAAGCGAGGGTCAGCAGATAGGCGGCTACGTTGGCAATCTCTTCGTCGCTTAACGGTCCACCGTTGGATTGCGCCCACGCCGGCATCTTGGTGCCTTCGATGCCGTCGGTGACCACCTGGCGGATAAACAACTCAGGCTGCTCGCCCGGCCAGCTCTTGGCCAGCGACGCCCCAATTCGTCCGCGACCCTCTTCGCCGTGGCAGGCAAGGCAGTTGGTCTGATAGACGACCGCCCCGAGCGACGGATCGCCCTCCACATCCGGCAGTCGGGCGATCTCGGGCGGAATGTACTCCGGCAACGGCTCGATCGGCTCCGTCCCGTTGAAGGCGCTCACGACATAGGCGACGACGTCGGCGATGTCTGCGATACCAGCAACTCGCCGGATTCCGACGCGGATGGGATTGTCGATGACTTCGATAAGTGCCCTACGGTTTCCAACACCAACGAGGCCGACGCCGACGGCGATGACATTGGCGACGCCTGCGA
>CAYHSI010000229.1:0-3737 GCA_964359225.1 uncultured Anaerolineaceae bacterium | reverse complement strand
AATTCGGCGGGACCGTAAGGCAGGCCGGCCCGTCCCACCGCCTCCGCAATCTGCTCCAGCCGCCAACCCTCGACCACGGTCAGGACGATCTCGGGGGGACGGGCTTGCTGCAACGTCGCCGCGACTTGGCGTACCGTCATCGACCCGGAAACCTGGTAGGAGCCGGCCTGCACGCCGAGATCGAGCCCGCGGTACTGCATGTAATTGCGCAGCAGCAGACCGTTGTCCACCACTCCGGCTTCCACCAGCTCGTCAATCACCGATTGGGCGGTGGCACCCTCCGGCACATGAAGTTCGAGGGAAGTTTCCGGATCGCCTGCCGGTGAATCCAGCGATTGCGCGCTGACCAGCAAGTAGGCCGCCAGGGAGGCCCGCTGCACCGGGGGCAGCTGTCCCGAGGCCGGACCAAGTTCCACCACCAAATCCGTCGCGGTCAGTAGGGCGGCGGCCGCACATCCGGTCAGACCACAAAACAACACAACCCCTAGCGCTACGCGCACCAGCCTCTTCACGTTATTCCGCCAGACTGAGGTGCGGTCAAGGGAGGCCCTCGAGTTTCGTCGCGTCGGCCGTGTTCCAGCCGGACCTGGAATCGACATAATCTTGCAGCAGGAACGCTGCGGCGCGGGCATCCTCCGGCGCCGCGCGATTCACAGCCTGCCGGGCGAGCTGAGTGGTCCCACTTTCGTCCCAGGTCTCGATCGGTACAGAACAAACTGATCGCAAGGCTTCCACCAATCGAAGTGAGCGGCGGGCCTGGGGCCCGACCGCCCCTTCCGAGTTGAGCGGCAGGCCCACCAGGATCAGCCCGGCCCCATGCTGATCGGCCAGGTCACGAATGGCGGCCGCGTCGGCGGCGCGGGAGGAGTGCCGGATGACGGTGAGCGGCCTAGCGATCGAGCCGGTGGGATCGGTCAGCGCCACGCCAATCCGAGCCTCGCCCGGATCGATCGCCAGAATCCTGGGCATCAGGAGCCCTCCCACGGCCAGCGCACCTCGATCTGCATCTCCAACCAGGGTAGCCAGGGCAGCCAGGCGGGCGAGGTTTGAATCGTCGGCAGTTGAAGGAGGTCGAACTCCGAGCTCAGGTCGCCGGCGATCCGGGCGGTGGGGGCTCCGCGAGCCAGGCGGCGGACCTGATCGAAGGAGACCTGACGGGCTGTGTCGGCGCGAACTTGGAACGAACCCATGATCGCGGCTCCATCCGGTCGCTGAACCTCCGGCTCAACCGCTTGAAAACTCAGCGTGCCCGGGATGAGCTGCCACCCGTCGGGAAGCCGCTCAGGAAGCTGGGCCTCGAGCGCGGCCTGGGCCTCGGAGCGGCGGAAGCCCAGTCCCTCCACTTTGAGGGTCAGCTCGAGCCCAAGCGACTCCGCGGCCGCGCCCGCGGTCCGGTCGAATCGCTCCTGTTCCACTCGAACGACCCGCAGGCTGTCTGGAACGAATTCGTCCGCTGGCGACAGCTGGGCGCGGAGGTCGTGGGCTGCCTGATCGAGCAGCTCGAGTTCCAAATTGCTTCGGAGCGAGACGAGGTCCGCGGAAGTGACCGCTCCGGCGAGCACATCCTGCCCGCCGCTGGTCGGCGCGGGGTTGCTCACACTGAGCAGGAATCCAAGCTCTCCCTCTACCGCATCGATCGTGTCGGCCGCAACATTGCCGGATCGACCGGGCAGCGCGGCCAGGACAACGATGGTGACCTCGGCGTCCTGCTCCCCTGCCAGGGTCGCCTGGGCCTCGGTCAAGAAACGGATGTCGCCGGCGCGCACCCCGGTTCCCGCCGGGATCTCGACTCGCTCGTCAGTCAGGTTCCTGAAGCTGACCTCGCCGGCCGCGGCAACCGAGGGCAGGCGGGTCCGTCCGGAAGTCTCGATGCGTGATTCACCGGAGACTGAGACGGTGATATGGCGGCCCGGGATCCGCTCAGCGGATGGCCCGCTCTCGAGATCGGGATCGATCCAGATTCCCAGTGTTCCGTGAAAGGGACTTCGATCGGGCCGGACGATGACCGACGCCCGAGGGATCAGCACCATCGCCAGAACCAGGATCGAGCCGACCGAAGCCCCGAATCCGATCCGGCGGGCTCTGGGCGGCAGTTGACGGCCGGGGTTTCGGGCGGAGTCTCGGGCCTCCCTCAGCTCTGCGATCGACCCTCGGTCTTCCCGGGCGGGCAGCAGGAAGGCGGGCATCTGGGGCATGGTGTCCGGGGAGGGTGAGCCCTCGAGCGAGTCGAAGACGCCGAGTCCGAGCCGGGCAGCCAGGGCCCGAATTTCCGGGTCAAATACGACCAACCCCAGTGCGATCCCTCGGCGCCGAGCATGCCGGGCAATCAACTCCAGATCGAGCCGCCGCGCCAGCGGTCGGCCGCGCCGAGGCCAAACGAGCAGTGCACTGGGGGCTTTGACCTGCGAGAGTTTGTCGCGGGCCGAAGAGTGGTCGTCTTCCGGCTCCAGCTGGATGATCTGAATCTTCACGGGGAGGTTTGGCTCCCAGTCCTACTTGAGGTGGGCTTCGACCCAACCCGGGACGAGCGCCAGCGCGGTGGGCAGTTGGCTTGGGTCCTTCCCGCCAGCCTGAGCCAGGGTCGGCTTGCCGCCCCCTCCGCCGCCGACCTGCTGAGCGACTACCTTGACCAGCTCGCCGGCGTGCAATCCGCGGGCCACCAGATCCTGAGTCACGGCCGCCACGATGATCGGCCGGTTGTCGACGGCCGAGGCCAGAACCGCCACCCCGCTGGGATGGTCGGCGCGGAAGCGATCGACCAGGGCGCGCAGCGACTCGGCGCTGGCGTTTGGAATCAGCCCGGCCAACACCGGGACCCCGTCCACCGCCTGGGGGGCCAACCGCTGGAAGTGTTCGAGGGCCAGCGCCTCTTGCAGCCGGCCGAGCTCGCGCTGGAGCCGGTCTCGCTCCTCCAACAACGCAGTCAGGCGCGAGTTGGCCTCCGCGGGGGAAGATCCCAATTGCTCTGAGACTCGCTGCAGGTTCTGGAAGCGCTCCCGGATCAAGTCCAGGGCCCCCCGACCGCTAACTGCCTCGATCCGCCGAATTCCGGCGGCGACGCTGTTCTCGGAGGTGATCAGAAAAGTGCCGATGACTCCGGTCTCCTGGACGTGGGTTCCGCCGCACAGTTCGTAGGAGATTGGCTCCGGGTCCCCGATGCGGATCGACCGGACGGTCTCGCCGTAGGCCTCGCCAAACAGCGCCATCGCGCCCTGGCGGATCGCCTGCTCGCGCGGTTCGTGTCGGATCACCAAGGGGTAGTTGGCGAGGATGTTTTCGTTGACCATTCGTTCGACCCGCTCGATCTGTTCCGGCGTCATGGGTTCAGGGTGGGTGAAGTCGAACCGGAGCCGATCGGGAGCGACCAGCGAGCCCGCCTGCCGGGCATGCGGGCCGAGCACAGTCCTCAGAGCGGCGTGCAGCAAGTGAGTGGCGGTGTGGTTGCGCATGATGTCGTGCCGGCGAACGGAATCGACCGCGGCAGCAGCGGGATCGCCGACTTTCGGCTCGCCGCGCACGACCGTACCGAAGTGGACGATCAGGCCGTCGACCGGTTCGCGCACATCCGCAACCGTGATCTCCCAGCTCTGCCCGTTGGCGGACCGGATGGTTCCGGAATCGGAGACCTGTCCACCGGATTCGATATAGAACGCGGTCTCCGGGAGCACCACTCCGACCGACTCCCCGACCCCAGCCGCAGCCACGGCCCGCCCATCTCTCACGAGCGCGAGTAGGCT